>DATBLK010000064.1:0-16375 GCA_036555405.1 Anaeromyxobacteraceae bacterium | reverse complement strand
AGGAGCGAGTTCCGGGCCACGGAGTCGACGGGCTTCACCCGCCCGCCCTCGAGGACCGGCAGGCGGGCGAAGCCGTCGAGGTCCATGGGCCGGCCACGGGGCGGAAGCAGGGCGACGCCGACGGCGACGAGCGCCAGCCCGCCGGCGGCCCAGGAGGCGGCGGAGGAGAGCTTCATCTCAGGGCTCCCGCGCGGCGCGCCGCGCGCGGGCGCGGCGCATGGTGATGGCGAAGTGGTACAGCAACCCCGCGGTGACGAGGGTGCAGGCGAAGTAGGGGATCAGCCATCCCGGGTTCCGGACCACCTGCAGGACCGAGAGGGTGTCGTTCTTGCCGAAGCTCGCCTGGTAGAAGGTCCGGCCCTCGTAGCGGAGCGGCTGGTTCATGTAGATGAGCACGTCCCGCTCCTCGCCCCGCCCCGGGTTGGAGATGTGCACCAGGCTGGAGAAGTTCTTGGGGATGTCGGTGCCGGGGTAGACGTCGTGCCGGAACTTCTTCAGCGTCAGCGAGTAGGGCAGGTGCCAGCGGCGGGGCCGCATGGAGAGGAAGTAGGTCCGACCCTCGTGGACGAAGGACTGCGGGGTCGCGAGCACGTTGGAGACCAGCCAGGTCCCGTAGCTCCGCCCCCCGGCCAGCGGCTCCACGAAGGCCGCGGCGCGGTCGCTCCCGTCGTCGGTCGTCACCGGCGGCAGCGGCTGCACCGCGACGCTGCCCCCGACGCCCATGGTGGCCGGCGAGGGCGGGTCGGAGGGAGCCCGCATCCGGAAATCGGCGTTGGGGTGGTAGCGCGCGACGCGGAGGGAGAGCGGCGTGCCCGGCACCGTCACGACGGCGCCGGTCTCCAGCAGCGCCCCCGGGATCCCCACCTCGCGCTCGCGGTCGGTGGCGTCCCGGACGACGAGCTCGAGCTCGCGCGGGCTCTCGACGTAGTTGCTGGTCTGGCCCTCCTCGATGGCCATCCGGGTGTCGATCTGGAAGAGGCTGGTGACGAACTCGCCGGCGATGAGGAGGACGAGGCCGGCGTGGACCAGCCACAGCCCGGCCTTCTTCCAGGAGAGCTCGGTCCGCCGGACCTGGGCCGCCACCAGGTTCACGGTCAGCACCAGGCCCACCAGCGCTCCGCCGGGCAGGACGGGGACCGAGACCGCCGTTCCCGGGACGTGCCACCAGACCGCGAAGCTGCGCATGTAGACGTCCACCGCGGCGAAGGTGCCCATGTCCACCTGGGCCAGCGTGCAGCCCACCACCAGCACCATGAGCAGCGACAGGCAGGCGATGGTGAGCTTCAGGGAGGTGAAGAGGTCCCAGGCGCGCGTCAGCCAGCGTCTCGTCAAGGCGGAAGGTCTCCAGGACTCCGTGAACCCGGCCGGGCCGCGCCCGCGGCGCCGGCGTCCCCGACATCTTTAGGGCCCGGGGGTTCCCGCCGCTCGAAAGACGCCCGGAGGCACCGGGAGCCCGGCGGGCGCGGCCGCGGCCTCCTGCGGGCCGGAATACCGGAACCCCGGCGCGGATTCCACCGACCCCGAGGAGGGGCGCCGGGAAAGGAAGGGCAAGGTGTGCTCGCGTGTGTCTTTGCTCACCGAAGCCCCCGATGGAGGTGCGATCCTCCCGGATCCACCCGATGCGAACGACCCGCCGCGAAGGCCAGCTTCCGATGGGCCCCGCGGCGGCGGTGCTCGCCGCGGCGGCGTCGGGGTCCCTGAGCGGCCGCCCGGGTCGACGGGTACGCGGAGCGGACGGCAGGGCAGAGCGGCAGCAGTGCGGCAGCGGGAAGGAGAGATCATGGCAAACGGGCAATCAGGCGCTGGACAGATCCTGGCCGGGGGCATGACCGCGGAGTGCGAGCCGAAGCGGGAGCGCGCGATGGCGCCCTTCCCCCGCAGCGTCCTGCTCCTCATCGAGAAGCTGAAGGAGCAGGCGGCCCGGAGAGACGGAGCCGCCGGCCCGGAAGCGCCGGTGACCGCCGTGGACCTCTCCGGCTCGACCTCGCCGGGAAGCGGCGACCTGGCGGGAGTCCCCGGAGCTCCGGCGCCGGAAGCGCCGCAGTCTGCCGAGGCCCGTACCGGCTCGACGCCGCCGGAAGGCGGCGACCTGCCGGGAGCTCCCGAGCCGCTCGCGCCGCAAGTCCCGCCGCCGGCATCGGTCCCGGAGCCCTCACCTGCTCCCGCGCAACCGCGCGGCCGCCTCCGCAGGCCGGCGCGCCGCCGCGCGCCGCAGGTCAAGGGCCGGCGCGGAGCGGCGGCGGCCCCGAGGCGGCGGGCGGGGGGAGCGAGGTCGAAGCGCTCGGCGCCGGCGCGGTGAACGGCGTCAGCGGCGGCCGCGCCGCGCCCCGGGCCGGGCGGGGGCGCGGGCGGCCGCCCGGCGCCAGTGGCCGCTGCGGCCGCCCTTCTTCTCCAGGAGCTCCACCGCCTCGATGCGCATGCCGCGCTGGTAGCGCTTCAGCATGTCGTAGACCGTCAGGCAGGCGGCCGAGACGGCGAGCAGCGCCTCCATCTCCACGCCGGTTCGGTCGACGGTGCGGACCGTGGCCAGGACCTCGACGCCGCCCCGCCGGGTCCGCGCCTCCACCTCGACGCCGGAGAGCGCGATGGGGTGGCACAGGGGCACGATCTCGGGCGTGCGCTTCGAGGCCATGACGCCGGCGAGACGGGCGGCGGCGATGACGTCCCCCTTCTCCGACTCGCCCCGCCGCACGATGGCGACGGTCGCGGGCGACATGGAGACGAAGCCGCGCGCCACCGCAACTCGCTCGGTCCTCTCCTTCGCGCCGACGTCGATCATCCTCATGCGCGGCTCAGTGCACGCCCCTCTCCGCCAGCCAGCGCTCGGCGTTGATGGCGGCCATGCAGCCGGTCCCGGCGGCGCTGACGGCCTGGCGGTAGGTGGGGTCGGAGACGTCGCCGGCGGCGAAGACGCCCTCCACGCTGGTGGACGTGGAGGGGGGCGTCACCCGGAGATAGCCGACCTCGTTCATCTCGAGCTGGCCCCTGAAGATGCCGGTGTTGGGCTCGTGTCCGATGCCGAGGAAGAGCCCCTTCACCGGCAGCTCGCGGGCCTTCCCGTCCCGGGTGCTCTTCAGCCGCAGGCCGGTGACGGCCTTCCCGTCGCCGAGCACCTCGTCGACGGCGTGGCTCCAGGCGAAGTCGATCCTGGGGTTCTTCCGGGCCCGCTCCTGCATGACCTTCGAGGCGCGGAGCTCGTCGCGGCGGTGGACGATCGTCACCTTGCTCGCGTACTTGGTGAGGAAGGTGGCCTCCTCGACGGCGGTGTCGCCGCCGCCCACCACCGCCACGTCGACGCCGCGGAAGAAGAAGCCGTCGCAGGTGGCGCAGGCCGAGACCCCCTTGCCGCGGTACCGGGTCTCGCTGGGGATGCCGAGCCACTTCGCCGAGGCGCCGGTGGCGACGATGACCGCGTCGGCGGTGGTGAGCTCGGCGTCCTGCCAGAGCTTGAAGGGGCGGCTCGAGAAGTCGACCCTGGAGATCTCGCCGAGGATGAAGCGGGTGCCGAACCGCTCCGCCTGCTTCTTGAACTTCTCCATCAGCTCCGGCCCGAGGATGCCGTCGGGGAATCCGGGGTAGTTCTCCACGTCGCTGGTGATGGTGAGCTGGCCGCCGGGCTGCAGCCCCTCGAAGAGCAGCGGCGACAGGTTGGCGCGGGCGGCGTAGAGGGCGGCCGTGTAGCCGGCCGGGCCGGATCCGACGATGACGAGCTTCTCGTGGGCCATTTCGGGCGTTCGCTCCCGGGACTGCGAATCCTTATCCGGTCGGAGCCATCCTGTCACCGCCCGGTTCGCGGCGCCGGCGGAGCGCCGGAAGGGGCGTGCTATCCTGGAACCCGCATGGACGAGGCCCTGCTGCGCGGCTGCCCGCTCTTCCAGTCGCTGCGGCCCGACCAGCTCCGCCAGATCGCGAGCCTCTCCCAGAAACGGGAGGTGAAGGCGGGCGCGTTCGTGTTCAAGGAAGGGGACGCCGGCGACGCGATGTTCGTCGTGCTCGCCGGCAAGGTGCGCATCTCCAAGAACGTCGAGAACATCGGCGAGGAGGCGCTCGCCATCCTCGAGCCCGGAGCGTTCTTCGGCGAGATGGCGCTCATCGACGACTCCCCCCGCTCCGCCGACGCCCGGGGCCACACCGCCTGCACGCTCGCCGAGATCAAGCGCCAGGAGCTGGAGGAGCTGCTCTTCGTCGACCGGGAGCTGGCCCACGACATCCTCTGGGCCTTCTGCCGGACCCTGGCGGCGCGGCTGCGCGAGACGAACGAGAAGATCAAGGCGTTCTTCGCGCTCTCGAGCTTCAAGTAGGGCGGGGGATCGTCCCCCGCCGGCCGCCAGGCCGCCGGCGGGAGAGGCCGGGCGTCAGCGGACAGTGGCAGGCCGGGCCGCGCGGAAGAGCACGCGCCGGTAGGTGTAGAGCGTGGGCCGGCTCGCCGGGAGGGCCGCGGTGAGCCGCTCGCGGTAGCGTTCCAGGAACGGCTGCCACAGCGCCTCGGGGAGCCGCTCCCGCCACTCGTTGAGCACCGTGCCCTTCACCCACTCCACGACCGCCTCGGGCCCGTCGAGGAGGTGGCAGTAGATCCGGAGCTGCACGTCGACCTCGGCGAGCCCCGCGCCGTGGAGGATCTCGGCGTAGCGCTCGGGCGCGAGGACGCGGCGGGGCGCTCCCGCAGCGCCGAGCGCCTCGCGAAAGGGGGCCTCGGCGGCGGTGGCCCGCGCCTCGCGGTGCGACGGGTGCTCGCCGTTGTCGGGGAGCTGGACCGCGATCTGGCCGCCCGGGCCCACGAGGGCGCAGAGGCGCGGGAGGAGCGCCTCGTGGTCGGGGAGCCAGTGGATGGCGGCGTTCGAGAGGACGAGGTCCCAGCGCCCCGAGGCTCCGGCGATGTCGCCGCGCTCGAAGCGGAGCCCTCCGCCGGCGAGGGGCGCCGCCCGCGCCAGCATCGCCTCGGAGCGGTCGATGCCCAGCGTCTCGGCGGCCCCGAGCCGCTCGTGGGCGAGCCGGGTGAGCTCGCCCGCGCCGCAGCCCAGGTCGAGGACCCGCATCCCCGGGCGCGGGCGGACCAGGCCGAGAAGGTCGAGGAAGGGGCGGGTGCGCTCGTCGCGGAAGAGGGCGTACTGGTCCGGGTCCCAGGGGTCGATCGCCATGTCTCCATCGTACCGCCACACGGAATCGATTGACCCCCGGCCCGTTTCCCCTAGAATCTCGCGGTTCGACGCGGCCTTCCGCAGCGTCCGTCACCCCCGGAGCCCCATGAAGCGCCTCGCACCCGCCGCACTCGTCGCGCTGGCCGTGGCCTGCCAGCAGCCCTCCACCACCCAGGCCAAGACGCCCGAGGGGGACTCCTCCGCTCCGGTCGCGAAGTTCACGGGAGGCGTGGTCACCGCCGGCGAGCTCGAGGCGGCCGTCTGGGAGGCGAAGAAGCAGGCGCTCGACCAGATCCTGACGCGCAAGCTGGTGGAGGCGAAGGCCAAGGCCGAGGGGATCACGGTCGAGCAGCTCTTCAAGCGCGAGGTGCAGGACAAGCTGAAGCCGCCCAGCGAGGCGGAGATGAAGGCCTTCTACGACCAGCAGAAGGCGCGCCAGCCGCTCCCGCCGTTCCCGGAGGTCAAGGACCGCATCGCGCAGTTCATGCAGCAGGGGGCGGGCCAGCGGGCGCAGGCCGCGTTCGTCGAGAAGCTGAAGGCCGAGGCCAAGGTCGAGCTCCTCATGTCCCCACCGCGCGTCGCCGTGGCCGCCGAGGGGCCCGCCAAGGGCGAGGCCAAGGCGCCCGTCACCATCGTCGAGTTCTCCGACTTCGAGTGCCCCTACTGCTCCCGGGCCGAGGAGGTCGTGCGCCAGGTGATGAAGGAGTACGCCGGCAAGGTGCGCGTCGTGTACCGCGACTTCCCGCTGCCCTTCCACCCCAACGCCCAGAAGGCGGCCGAGGCGGCCCACTGCGCCGGCGACCAGGGGAAGTACTGGGAGATGCACGAGAAGCTGTTCGCGAGCCAGCAGGCGCTGGGCGTGCCGGACCTCAAGGGCCACGCCAAGGGGCTGGGGCTCGACGCCGGCAAGTTCGACAAGTGCCTCGACTCGGGCGACAAGGCCAAGCTCGTCGAGTCGAACAAGAGGGCCGGCGCGGACGCCGGCGTCACCGGCACCCCCGCCTTCTTCGTGAACGGCGTGATGATCTCGGGGGCGCAGCCCTTCGGCGAGTTCAAGTCCGTGATCGACCGCGAGCTGGCGCGGCGGTAGCGCCCGCTCCGACGAGCCGGGGTGCGCCCGGGGTCCCCTTCCGTTAGAAAGGCCCCGTCCCGGAGGCCGCATGGGCGCCTACGACCACCAGCCCCTCGCCGCCATCGCCGAGCGGAGGCGCACGCGGCCGGTGCGCCTCGGCGCGGTCCAGATCGGCGGCGGCGCGCCCATCTCCGTCCAGTCGATGACCACCACCCAGACCCCGGACGTCGAGGGGACGCTGGCGCAGGTCCGGGCGCTGGCCGAGGCCGGCGCCGACGTGGTCCGGCTCGCCGTCCCCGACGAGGCGGCGGCCGCGGCGCTGCCCGCCATCCTGAAGGGCACGCCCGTCCCGCTCGTCGCCGACATCCACTTCGACTACCGCCTGGCGCTCCGCGCCCTCGACGCCGGGATGCACTGCATCCGCCTCAACCCCGGGAACATCGGCTCGGCCGCGCGCGTGCGCGAGGTCGTGCAGGCGGCGCGGGAGCGGGCCGTTCCCATCCGCATCGGCGTCAACGCCGGCTCGCTCGAGGACGACATCGTCGAGAGGCGCGGCTGGCCCACCGCCGAGGGAATGGTCGAGAGCGCCGAGCGGCACATCCGGCTCCTCGAGGACGAGGGCTACCGGGAGATCAAGGTCTCGCTGAAGGCGCACGACGTGGCCATGACCGTCCAGGCGAACCGGCTCTTCGCCCGCCGCTTCGACTACCCGCTGCACCTCGGGGTCACCGAGGCGGGCACCCTCCTCGCCGGTGCGGTGAAGAGCGCCGCCGGCCTGGGCGTCCTCCTCTCCGAGGGCATCGGCGACACGGTGCGGGTCTCGCTCGCCGCCGACCCGGTGGAGGAGGTGCGGGTGGCGCGGATGCTGCTGAAGTCGCTGGGGCTCAAGTTCGGCGGCGCCACGCTCACCGCCTGCCCGACCTGCGGCCGCTGCTCGGTGGAGATGATCCCCATCGCCGAGCGCGTGGAGAGGCGGCTGGCCCACCTCAAGGGCGAGGTGAGCGTCGCCGTCATGGGCTGCGAGGTGAACGGGCCCGGGGAGGCGCGCGCCGCCGACGTGGGGGTGGCCTACGGCCACCTCGGCGTCGGGCTGCTCTTCCGGAACGGCGAGATCGTGCGCCGGATGAAGGCCGAGGAGCTCGAGGAGGCGGTGGTGGCCGAGGCGACGCGCATCGCCGACGAGCGGCAGGGCGGGCGCTGAGCGGCGCGGGATCCGCCCCTCACCCCGCGGGCGCTGGCGGGGAGCGCGCGCGCCTCTCCCCGGTACCGGGGAGGGGCAGCGGCGCGGGCGGTGTATAACACGCGCACCATGAACGCCGCCCGCTACGGCCAGCTGTTCATCCCCACGCTCAAGGAGGCGCCGGCCGACGCCCAGGTGGCCTCGCACCGGCTCCTGGTCCGCGCCGGCTTCATCCGCCAGCTCGGCGCCGGGCTCTACGACCAGCTCCCGCTGGCGCGCCGCTCGCTCCTCAAGATCCAGCAGATCATCCGCGAGGAGATGGCGGCCGCCGGCGCCCAGGAGTTCCACCTCCCGGCGCTCCACCCCGCCGAGGTGTGGAAGGAGAGCGGCCGCTGGGAGGTCATGGGCGAGAACATGTTCCGGCTCAAGGACCGCAAGGGCGCGGACTACTGCCTGGGCATGACGCACGAGGAGATCTTCACCGCCATCGCCCGCGACGAGCTGCGCAGCTACCGGCAGCTCCCGCAGGTCTGGTACCAGATCCAGGAGAAGTTCCGGGACGAGCCGCGGCCCAAGTCGGGCCTGCTGCGGGTGCGCCAGTTCACGATGAAGGACGCCTACTCCTTCGACGCGGACGAGGCCGGCCTGGACCGGAGCTACGAGGGCCAGCGGGTCGCCTACGAGCGAATCTTCGCCCGCTGCGGCCTCGACTTCGTGGCGGTGCAGGCCCACTCCGGCGCCATGGGCGGCTCCGCCTCGCAGGAGTTCATGGTGCGCACCGACGCCGGGGAGGACGACGTCGCCGCCTGCCCGCGGTGCCGCTACGCCGCCAACGTCGAGACGGCCCTCTCGCGCGGGCCGCGGACGCCGCCGCAGGGTGGCGCCCGGCTCGAGGCCCCGCGGCCCTTCCCCACGCCCGGGGTCCGCACCATCGAGGCGCTGGCGCAGCCGCCGCACTCCCGGCCGGGCGCGATGCAGCTGAAGACCCTGGTCTACGTCGCGGACGGGAAGCCGGTCCTGGCCGTCGTCCGCGGCGACGAGGCGCTCAACGAGGCGAAGCTCCAGACCGCCACCGGCGCGCAGGTCCTCCGGCCCGCGCACCCGGAGGAGATCCGCCCGCTCATGGGCGCCGACGCCGGCTCGCTCGGGGCCGTCGGCTTCTCGCGGGCGCCGGTGCTCGTCGACGACTCGCTCCGCGGCGCCGCGGGCATGGTCACCGGCGCCAACGAGAACGACGTGCACCTGGAGGGCGTGGACGTGGACCGCGACCTCCTCCGCCACGGGAAGCTCGCCGACCTCCGCAGCGTCGCGGCGGGCGAGGCCTGCCCGCGCTGCGACGGCGCCCTCGAGGTCTACAAGGCGCTCGAGGTGGGCCACATCTTCAAGCTGGGCACCAGGTACGCGGTGTCGATGAAGGCCAACGTCCTCGGGGCCGACGGCAAGGAGGTCCCCATCGTCATGGGGAGCTACGGCATCGGCGTGGAGCGCATCCTGGCCGCGGCGGTGGAGCTGCACCACGACCAGGACGGCATCGCCTGGCCCTTCGCCATCGCCCCCTTCCACGCCACCGTGCTCACGCTGGGGAAGGAGCCGGAGCTGGCGCGGGCCGCCGAGGAGGTGGTGGCGGCCCTGGCGGCGGCCGGCGTGGAGGTGCTCTACGACGACCGCGAGGAGCGCGCCGGCGTGAAGTTCAAGGACGCGGACCTGGTGGGCATCCCGCTCCGGATCGCCGTGGGGAGGAAGGGGCTCGCCTCCGGCCAGGTGGAGTGGAAGCTGCGGCGCGCCCGGGAGGTCGAGCTCGTGCCCATCGCCGAGGTGGCGGCGCGGGCCCGGAAGCTCGTCGACGCCGAGACGCGCCCGCCCTCCCCATGACGCCGCGCGACCGCATCTGCGCCGCGCTCGACTTCGGATCCTGGGCCGAGGCAGCGCCCTTCGCCGCCGCGGTGGCGCCGGCGGTGGGCATGCTGAAGGTCGGGCTCGAGCTCTTCGCCGCCGGGGGGCCGGCGGCGGTGCGGAGCGCGGCGGCGCTGGGCCTGCCGGTCTTCCTCGACCTGAAGCTCCACGACATCCCCGCCACCGCCGAGGGCGCCGCCCGGGCCGCCGCGGCGAGCGGCGCCGCGCTGGTCACCGTACACGCCGCCGGCGGACCGCGGATGGTGGAGGCGGCGGTGCGGGGCGCCGCCGGGAAGGTCCGCGTGCTCGCGGTGACGGTGCTCACCAGCCTCGACGCCGAAGCCCTCCGGCGCATCGGCCTCGCCGGCCCGCCGGAGGAGGCGGCCGTGCGACTCGCCCGCCTGGCGGTGGACGCCGGGGCCGGCGGCGTCGTCTGCTCGCCGCTGGAGGTCGCGGCGGTGCGGGACGCGCTGGGGCCGGGGCCGCTGCTGGTGGTCCCCGGCGTCCGCCCGGCGGGCGCGCCGAAGGGCGACCAGGCCCGCGTCGCCACGCCCGCCGAGGCGGTGCGAGCCGGGGCCGACGTGCTCGTCATCGGCCGGCCGCTCCGCGAGGCGCCCGACCCGGCGGCGGCGGCGCGGGCAATCGCGGCGACGCTGTGACGTCCCTGTCGTCCGCCTCCGCTCGCCCGGCGGGGGGGATCCGCCCCTCACCCCCGTGTCGCCGGCGCCGGGCTCGCCCGCAGGCCCTCTCCCCGGTCCCAGCCGGGGAGAGGGCGACTCGCTCACGCCCGACTTCACTCGCGGGTGAGGGGATCCCGGCTCCGACGACGGTCGCCTGAAAGCTCGAGGCTCCGACGGCCGCTACCGCCCCGCCCGCCGCAGGAGCACGTAGAGCGCCCCGGCGCCGCCGTCCTCCGGGCGCGCCGTGGCGAAGGCGAGGACGTGGCGGCCGAAGCGGGCCGCTGCCAGCCAGGAGCGCAGCGCCTCCTTGAGCACCGGCACCTGGTCCCTCGAGTGGAGGCCGCGGCCGTGCACCAGGAGGACGCAGCGCTTCCCGGCGGCGCGCGCCTCCCGCAGCGACCGCGCCACCTCGGCCCTGGCCTCCTCGCGCGTGAGCCCGTGCAGGTCGACGTGCCCCTGCACCGCGTACTCGCCGCGCCGCAGCTTGCGCAGGATCGCCGGGTCGAGCCCGGCCGCGCACCCCTCGACGAACTCGTCGCCGTCGGAGATGTCGAAGGGGGCGTCGCCCTCGACCAGGGCGCGGAGCTCCTCGAGCGCGTCGTCGTCGGGGTGCCGGACGCGGCCGTGGGCCGGCCGCGGCTCCGGCGGCGCCGCCCGCTCCTTCCCGCGCGCCAGCGGGCGGACGCCGGAGGTCGCCTCCGCCCACAGGTCCCCGTCGGAGGCCGGGGTCGCGGTCCGGGTCGGGGAGGCGGTCGAGGCCGGGGTCGAGGTCGCGCTCGGGGGCGCGACATCTCGCGCCTTCCGTTCCGCGAGCTTCCGCTTCAGATCGCCGAATGGGGCGTGAAAGGGCTTTCCGGCCACCGCTCGAGTATACGGGACGGCCCGTCCGGTCCGCCCGCGCCCCCGCGAATCTGCTTGACAGATATATCGACAAGATATATCTCGCAGGCACCGATCACGACCCGGAGCGAAACCACCCGCCGGACGCCGCCCGCAGCGCATGAGCCGCCCCTCCCCCCACCCCCGACCCCGGGAGAGCCGCACCCGCTACGTGGTGCTGGGGATGCTGGCGATGGAGCCCCTCAGCGGCTACGGGCTCCGCAAGCGCATCGCCGAGAGCGTGGGCCACTTCTGGCAGGAGAGCTACGGGCAGATCTACCCGACCCTGCGGCGCCTCGCCGCGGAGGGGCTGGCCGAGGCGCGGCCGGCGCCGCGCGGCCCGGGCCGGGGCGCCACCGTCTACCGGCCCACGGCGCGGGGTCGCGCCGAGCTCGCCGCCTGGCTGCGCCGCCCGCCGGTCTTCGAGCCGCAGCGCAACGAGCTCCTCCTGAAGCTCTTCTTCGGCGGCGCCGCGCCGGCGGAGGCGAGCCGCGCCCACCTCGAGGCGGCGGCCGCCGAGATCCGCTCGCAGCTCGCCGCCCTGGAGTCCATCGACGCCCAGTTCGAGTCCGGGGTCATCGACCACCCCGACGCCCCCTGGTGGCGCCTCACGCTCGACTTCGGCCTGACGATGACGCGCGCCGCCCTGGGCTGGGCGGAGCGCTCCCTGGCCGGCGTCGACGCCAGGGGACACGGCGCCCGCTCCACCCCCTCCCCAGCCCACCGCGGACGCCCCGCGCCCGCAGCGAGGTCCCGATGAGCACCATCGTGAACGTCGAGAAGGTCTCCCGCGTCTACCGGCTCGGCAAGTCCGAGGTCCACGCCCTGCGCGACGTCTCCCTCGAGATCCACAAGGGCGAGTTCCTGGCCGTGGCCGGCCCCTCCGGGAGCGGCAAGACGACGCTGCTGAACCTCATCGGCTGCGTCGACACCCCCACCGCCGGAAAGGTCACCGTCGACGGCCGCGACACCAGCGTCCTCTCGGAGCGGGCCCTCACCGACCTCCGGCTCCGCTCCATCGGCTTCATCTTCCAGACCTTCAACCTCGTGCCGGTGCTCACCGTCTTCCAGAACGTCGAGTTCCCGCTCCTGCTGCAGGGCGGCCAGACGCGCAAGGAGCGGGCGGCGCGCGTCCTGGGGCTCCTCGAGGCGGTGGGGCTCGCGGACCACGCCCGCCACCGGCCGAGCGAGCTCTCCGGGGGCCAGCGGCAGCGCGTCGCCGTGGCCCGGGCCCTGGTGGGCGCGCCGCGCCTGGTCCTGGCCGACGAGCCCACCGCCAACCTCGACTCGCTGACCGGCGGCAACATCATCGACCTCATGCGCGACATGAACCGGCGCGACGGCACCACCTTCCTCTTCTCGACCCACGACCAGAAGGTGCTCTCCCACGCCAGCGCCGTGGTCCGCATCGTCGACGGGCAGCTCCAGGCCCGCGAGACCCTCACCCCGGCCGCCTGAGGAGCCCGCCATGGCCTCCATCCCCGGCGAGGTCCGGGTCCTCTTCCGCATCGCCTTCCGGAACCTGCGCGCCAGCCGCGCCAAGACGCTGATCATCGGCGCCATCGTGCTCCTCGGCACGGTGGTGGCCGTCGTCGGCTCGGCGCTCGTCGAGAGCGTCGACCGCGGCATGCGCTCGTCGATCCAGGGGAGCCTGGGCGGCCACCTCCAGGTCTACGACGCCCGCTCCAAGGACGCGCTCGAGCTCTACGGCGGGATGCGCGGCGAGTCCCTCCTCGAGCCGGTGGAGGACTTCGCCCGGGTGAAGGCGACCCTCGCCAGGGTGCCGAACGTGCGGCAGATCGTGCCCATGGGCATCGACCAGGCCCTGGTCGCCACCGGGAACCGCTTCGACGTGGTCCTGGAGCGGATGCGGGGCGACGTCCGGCGGCTCGAGGCCGGCCAGGGCGACCCGGAGCTCCAGCGGCGCTACCAGGCCCGCAAGGCGCACCTCCGGCGAATGGCCACCCTGCTCCGCGACGAGCTCCGCGCCGCCCGGGCCATCGCCGACGATGGGCTCATCCGGGAGCGGGCCCGCGAGTCCGAGGACCTGCGCCGCGCCGCCTCCGACGAGTTCTGGGCCGGCTTCGAGAAGGACCGGCTCGGAGGCCTGGAGTTCCTGGAGAACCGGATCGCCCCGCAGGCCCTGGAGGGGGCGATGACCTTCGTGCGCTACGTGGGCACGGACCTCGACGCCTTCTTCCAGGCCTTCGACCGGGTCTACGTCGCCGAGGGGGAGCGCGTGCCCAGGGGCCAGCGCGGCATCCTGCTGGGGAAGTGGTACGCGGAGGAGTACCTGAAGCTGAAGACCGCCCGGCGTCTCGACAAGATCAGGGACGCGCGCCAGTTCCAGCGCCGCAAGATCGAGGGCGACGAGGAGCTCGGGCGCTGGGTCCGCGAGAACGGAAGCCAGCTCAACGACATCCTCCTGCAGCTCGACCCGCTCCAGGCCGAGGAGGCGGCGGCGCGGCTGCGGCGCGCGCTGCCGAGCGGCGCCGCGGAGCTGCCCGAGCTCCTGCGCCAGCTCTTCGCCACCGGCGACGCCGACTTCGAGCGGATGTACCGGATCTTCTACGACGAGCTGGCGCCGCTCCTGCAGCTCTACAGCATCCGGATCGGCGACACCATCACCATCAAGGCGCCCGCGAAGAGCGGCTACTACAGCTCGGTGAACGTGAAGGTCTACGGGTTCGTGCAGTTCCGCGGGCTCGAGAAGTCGGGCATCGCCGGGGTGATGAGCCTGCTCGACCTCATGAGCTGGCGCGACCTCTACGGCTACGTCACCAAGGAGAAGGCCGAGGAGATCAAGGCGCTCAAGGCCGCGGCGGGCCTCCGGGCCGTGGCCCGGGAGTCGGCGGAGGCGGAGCTCTTCGGCGGCGGGCCGCCGGGCCCGGCCCAGGCCCAGGCCGGCCGCATCGACGCGCAGGCGGTGCTCGACGCCGTGGCCCGGCCGCGAAAGCCCGTGGACCTCGCCACCCGGATCTACGGCCAGGAGGAGATCGACCGGGGGGTGGCGCTCAACGCCGCGCTGATCCTCGAGGACCCCTCGCGGATGAAGCGGACGGCGCGCGACGTCGAGGCGGCGGTGAAGCAGGCGGGCCTGGGCCTCAAGGTCGTCGACTGGCAGGCCGCCTCGGGCCTCATCGGCCAGAGCGTGACCCTGCTCCGCGCCGTCCTCTACGTCGCCATGCTCATCATCTTCGCGGTGGCGCTGGTCATCATCAACAACGCCATGGTGATGGCCACCCTGCAGCGGGTGAAGGAGATCGGCACGATGCGCGCCATCGGCGCCCAGAAGACCTTCGTCACCGTCATGCTGCTGGTGGAGACGGCGGCGGTCTCGCTGCTCTTCGGCGTCCTCGGGGCGGCGGGCGGCGCGGGCGTGGTGGCCCTGATCCGCGCCGTCGGCGGCATCCCGGCGACGAACGACCAGCTCTTCTTCTTCTTCTCCGGGCCGGCCCTGCTCCCCACGCTGGGCGGCGGGAGCCTGGCGGTGTCGCTGGGCACCGTGCTCGTCGTCTCCATCCTCTCCGGCTTCTACCCGGCCCTCATCGCCATGAAGGTCACGCCCGTCGAGGCGATGGCCACGGACGACTGACCATGATGCTCCTCCTCGACGTCGAGATCGCGGTCCGGAACCTCCTGCGGCACACCCGCCGCAACCTCTTCCTGGGCGGGGCGCTCGCCGCCACCACCGCGCTGCTCCTGCTCCTCGGCGGCCTGGCCGAGGGGATGAAGACCTCGATCCTGAAGTCGGCGGCCACGCTGGCGAGCGGACACGTCAACGTCGGCGGCTTCTTCAAGATCACCAGCGGCAGCGCCGTCCCCATCGTCACCGAGTACCCCAGGGTGCTGGAGGAGGCGCGCAAGCACGTCCCGGAGCTGGACTTCGCCACCGTCCGCGGGCGCGGCTTCGCCAAGGCGGTGTCGGAGCGGGCCTCGATGGACCTGGTCCTCGCCGGCGTCGACGTCGGCGAGGAGCGGATGCTGGCCGGCTCGCTGCGCGTCGTCCAGGGGGACCTCGCCGAGCTGACGAAGCCGGGGACCATCCTCCTCTTCGAGGGGCAGGCGAAGCGCCTCGAGGTCCAGGTGGGCGACGCGCTCACCCTGGCCGCGCCCACGACCCGCGGGCAGAACAACACCGCCGACGTGCGCATCGCCTGCATCGCCAAGGACGCCGGCCTCCTCAGCGCCTTCATGACCTTCATCCAGAACGACACCCTGCGCCAGCTCTACCAGCTGCGGCCCGGCACCACCGGAGCCATCCACCTGTACCTCAAGGACCCGTCGCAGTCGGCGAAGGTGGCGGCCCGGCTCCGCGAGCGGCTGGGCGAGGCGGGCTACCGGGTGATGGACGCCGACCCGCACGCCTACTGGGAGAAGCTCTTCCAGAAGCTCCCCAGCGAGGACTGGACCGGCCAGAAGATCGACCTCTCCACCTGGGAGGACGAGATGAACTTCATGGGCTGGATCCTCTCGGCGGTGCGGGTGCTCACCGGCATCCTGGTCTTCGTCCTCATGGTCATCGTCGTCGTCGGCATCCTGAACACCCTGGCGATCGCCATCCGCGAGCGGACCCGCGAGATCGGCACGCTCCGGGCCATCGGCATGCAGCGGCGCAAGGTGCGCTGGCTCCTGCTCCTCGAGGCCGGGCTCCTGGGCGCCGTCGGCGCCGGCGCCGGCGCGGCGCTGGCGGGGCTCCTGGCCGCCGGCATCAACGCGGCGCAGATCGAGGTGCCGGAGTCGGTGCAGATGTTCATCGTGCAGCACCACCTCCACGTCGAGGTCGAGGCCGGCGCGGCCCTGCGCCAGGCCCTGATCCTGGCGGCGGTGACCACCCTCGCCTCGATCCTCCCCGCCAGCTGGGCGGCCCGGCTCCAGCCGGTGACCGCCATGCACCACATCGGGTGACCCATGCGCCTGCTCCGCGCCCTGCTCGCCCTCCCGCTCCTGCTCCCGGCCGCGCCGGCCCGGGCGCTCTCCCAGGCCGAGACCGACGCCCTGGTCCGCGGCGTCGACGAGCGCCAGCACAACAACGGCGACTTCGCCGCGCTCTGCTACATGGAGTCGAAGGAGAAGGACAAGACCGACGTCGTCTACGAGCTCGTCTACTACCGGCGCAGCGAAGGGGAGCGCTTCCTCATCCTCTTCACCAAGCCCAAGGCCGAGGCCGGCAAGGGCTACCTGAGGCTGGAGAAGAACCTCTGGCTCTACGACCCGTCGACCGGGAAGTGGGAGCGCCGCACCGAGCGCGAGCGGATCGGCGGCAGCGACACCCGGCGCGGCGACCTCGACGAGTCGCGCCTGGCGGTGGAGTACCTCGCCGCCTGGGAGGCGGACGAGAAGCTCGGCGCCTACCAGGCCCACCGCATCCTCCTCAAGGCCCGGGAGGGGGTGGACGTCGCCTTCCCCACGGTCCGGCTCTGGGTCGACGGGGCCTCGGGCAACGTCCTCAAGCGCCAGGACCTGGCGCTCTCCGGGCGCCTGATGAGGACCAGCCTCTACCCGGCCTGGAGGAAGGTCTACTCCGAGTCGA
>DATBLK010000050.1:0-4209 GCA_036555405.1 Anaeromyxobacteraceae bacterium | reverse complement strand
CCCGCTCGGCGAGCGCGCGCACGAGCTCCCGGCGCACGAGGAGGCCGCGCTCCGGCGGCGGCGCCATCGCCACCAGGCCCTTCATGCGGAGGAGATCGGCGCGCGGGTGCTCGGGGTCGACGCCCGCGGGCACGCGCTTGTTGCTCTCCCGCGCCTCCAGGACCCAGCCCTTGCGGGCGAGCCCGGCGACGAGCCGGCCGAGCTCGGCGCCGCGGCGCGGGTCGAGGACGGCGCGGCGATGGCGCGCCAGCGTCGCCGGGTCCATGCCGTAGAAGCCCGAGCCGGCGAACACCTCCTCGTAGCCGACGTGGAAGTAGAGCGCGATGGGCACCTCCACCTGGGAGCGGCCCGCCGCCGCCGGCCCGCCCACCGGGATGAGCCCTCCCACGTGCGTCTTGTAGGGGGTCTTGTCGCGGCCGAAGCGCACGTCCCGGTGGATCCGGAACACCTTGGGCTCGCCGAGCCGCCGGCCGGGGTAGGCGCTCGCCAGCCTGGGGCGCACCTCGCCGAGGAGCGCGCGCATGGGCGCGAGCCAGCCGGCCTCGTACTCCCCGCGGTGGACCTCGAACCAGCCGCGGTCGTTGTGGAGCGCGAGCTCGCCGAAGAAGCGGCCGCGCGTGTCGGCGAAGCCGGAGAAGCCCTGGAGGGCCGACCCATCGCTCATGGAACGGGATGATAGCGCCGAGCGCGGGGGCCCCGCCGCCAGACCCTGCTGGTCCACCGCCGCTCTTCCCCGCCGTTGTACAGTAGCCGCGTCCGCGGTCGGGGGGTGCGCATGCGCACGGGTTCGTGGCTTCGGGGGTTTCTGGCGCTGGCGGCGATCGCCCTCGCAGGATCGGCCGGAGCGGCGCCGCGCATCGCCGTCGGCCCGCTCCGGGGCGACCGGAAGGGAGCGCTGGCGAGCCAGCTCTCCACGTCGCTGTGCCGGACCTACGAGTGCGTCCCGAGATCCCGGGTCGTGACCGGCGGACGGCCGGACGCGGTGAAGGCGCGCCGGCTCCGGGTCGCGATCCTCGCCGGCACCGTGGCGCAGGAAGCGATGGGCAGGCAGCTCACGCTCGCGCTGATCACCCGGTCGGCTCGCCCGCAGAAGACCTGGAAGTTCTGGCTCACCGCGCGCGGAACCCTGCCGGCGAGCGCGCTGTCGCAGCTCGAGGACGACCTGGGGGCCGAGCTCGGGGTGGCGCCGGCGCCGCTTCCGCCGGCCCCGAGGCGGCCGCCGCCGCCGGCCGCGCCCCCGCGCGCCGTGCCCCCGCCCCCGGCGCTTCCCCCGGCACCTCCCCCGGCGGCGGCCGCGCCGCCGCCCGCCGCCGCGCCCGCTCCGTCCCCTCCCGCCCCGGCTCCGGCAGCCGAGGCCGCGGTCCCGCCCCGCAGGCCCCCGCCTCCTCCGGCGGCCCCGCGCGCTGCTGCCCCGGCGAGGGAGGGGCGATGGCTCCTCGCGGTGGAGCTGGGCCTCGACTTCCGCCAGCGGAAGCTCAGCTTCCAGGGCGTCCCGACCGGCAACGCCCTGCTCGGCCTGGAGGCCAGCGCCATCGCCAGCCCCCGCCTGCGCGTGGAGCTGTTCCCGCTCTCCGGCGCCGCCTCGGACCTCCTCGCGGGCTTCGGCGTCGTCGGCGACTACCGGCTGGCGGTGGGGCTCAAGACCAAGACCCAGGGGCCGCCGGTGGAGAAGCGCTCCACCAGCGCATCGCAGCTCCAGGCCGGAATCCAGTGGCGCATCCGTCCGACCGCCTCGGGCCGGGCCGCCATCGTCCCCGGCGTGTCCTGGGTCCAGCAGCGCTACGCCGTCAAGCCGTCCATCGCCGGCCTGCCCGACGCGGAGCTGGCGGGCGTGAGGGGCTCGATCGGCGCCGAGATCCCCGTCGGCGGGTCCGCGGCCATCCTCGCCGAGGGGGGCTACGCGAAGTGGCTCACCGCCAAGGACCTGGTGAAGGGCCAGCCGGCGTTCTTCCCCGGCAAGAGCGCGTGGGGTCTCGACGCCCAGGTCGGAGCCTCGGTGGCGCTCTCCGGGAGGATCTCGCTGCGCCTCCTCCTCGAGTACGGCCTCACCAGGTACTCGCTCTCGGCCGATCCCTCCGGAACCTACGCGGCCACGGGCGGCAGCGACCGGTACCTCGGCGGCCGAGCCATGCTCCGCGGCCAGCTCTGAGGGGAGGGCTCACAAGGCCAGCTTCGACAGGAAGTACGGCATCTGCCTGCGCCACCAGGGCCAGTCGTGGTTCACGTCGAGGCCCCAGTAGTCCACCCAGGCGGGAACGCGCTTGGCGCGCAGGATGCCCTCCAGCTCCCGCGCGTCGCGCAGCATCTCGTCCTCCCAGGCCCCCCGCCCCACGCAGACCACGATCTGGCTGCGGCGGAAGCGCTCCAGGTACCAGGGGTCGTCGAGGCCGGGGAGGTAGGCGAGCGGCGTGTTGAAGTAGACGTCGTCGTTCATGAAGTCGCCGATGAACGACCGGAGCTGGAAGACGCCGCTCAGCGACACCACCGCGTCGAAGAGGTCGGGGTGGCGGAAGAAGAAGTTGGCGGAGTGGTAGCCGCCCATGCTGCACCCGGTGGCGAGGAAGGTCGGCGTGCCGGCGACGCGCTGGCGCACGAAGGGCGCCACCTCCGCCACCACGTACCGGTCGTAGTCCTGGTGGCGCCGGGCCCGGTCGGCGGGGTGGGCGCCGGGGTGGAGCCAGGACTGCGCATCCACGCTGTCCAGGGTCACGAGGGCGATGGCCCCGGCCTCGACGAAGGGCCGGCAGGCCTCCACCATGCCGAAGTCCTCGTACTCGAAGTACCGCCCGCCGGCGCAGGGAAAGACCAGGACCGGCTTGCCGCGCCTGCCGTAGACGCGGAGCTCCATGTCCTGGGAGAGGCTCGGGCTCCACCAGCGGTGCTGCTCGGTCTCCATCTCGCCCTCCCTCCGGCCCGCCGACCGGCTCCGCGGGTGTCCGTCAGGCCAGCTCGTGGACCAGGCGTGCCGCCTCGAGGATCTCCTCCTCGCGGGGCGAGCGGAAGACGTAGCCGTGGTCGCCGATGGCTCCCCGGAAGACGCCGTCGATGGCCTCCTCGTGAACCAGGATCGGGCGGAGGGCGGAGAGGACCTCCTCGTGGGACCGGGCGTAGCGCTTGGTGCGCTTGCGCCCCGCGTAGCAGCAGAAGTACGGGCGCGACCAGGCGGCGTCGAAGCGGTCCCGGACCACGACGCTGGCCCACTGGTCGTAGATGTCGATGTCGTTGGCGTAGTTGAACATGTCGGTGGTGAGCCCTCCCGGCGGACGCATGTTCACCTCGAGCGCGACGAGGCGGTCGTCGGGCTCCGCCCGGAAGAACTCCAGGTGGAAGAAGCGGCCCCGGACGCCGAAGGCCCTCACCGTCCGGCGCCCCGCCTCCTCGAGGTCCGGGGGCACCTGCCGCAGGGAGTAGTAGTAGACGTGGTCGTCCGCGTTCACGGTCTCCATGATCCCCTGGCTGTAGACGTGGCTGGTCCAGAAGACCAGCCTGCCGCTGCGGTCGGCGAGGCCGTCGAAGGAGACGATGCGCCCCCGGACGTACTCCTCCAGGATGTAGTCCGCGGGCGGCTTGCGGCCGTAGAAGGCCTCGAGCTCCGCCTCGCCGTCGATCCTCCAGGTGGCCGAGGCCCCGACGCCGACGTCGGGCTTGGCGACGAGCGGGAAGCCGACCTCGGCGGCCAGGGCCCGGGCCGCCGCCAGGTCGCGCGCCACGGCGCCGCGCGCCACCGGGACGCCGGCGGCCCGGTAGATCTCCTTCATCCGCGACTTCCGCTTCACGTCGGCGATGCGGTCCGCGCGGATCCCGTCGACGTTGAAGTCGGTGCGCAGCCTGGCCTCGGCCTCGAGCCAGTGCTCGTTGAGGGAGTCGATGCCGCCGATCCTCCCGTGCCGGTGGGTGAAGTGCCCCAGCGCCCGGAGGAGCTGGTCGTAGTCCTCCATGTCGGCGACGCGGTAGTACTCGCCGAGCGCATCCCGCAGCTCCGGGCGGAGGGCGTCCCAGGGCGCCTCGGCGAGCCCGAGCACGTTCGCGCCGGCGCGGCGGAGCCCGACGCAGAAGCGGTAGTAGCCGGGCGGGAAGTGGGGGGAGAGGTAGACGTAGTTCACGGGCCGCGGCCTCCTTGGCGTGCGGCGAACCGCCTCAGCCGCCTCGGCGCCCGTCCTGGCGCAGGTCGGTCCGGAAGAGCACCTTCCCGGTCTCGGCGTCCACGTC
>DATBLK010000187.1:0-13035 GCA_036555405.1 Anaeromyxobacteraceae bacterium | reverse complement strand
CTCGGCGACCGGCTCGCCGTCCTCGTCGACGGCGCCGTGCGCCAGGTGGGTCCGGTGGCCGAGGTCTTCGGCGCCCCGGCGGACCTCGCGGTGGCGCGCGTCGTGGGCACCGAGAACGTGGCGCCGGCGCGGATCGCGGGGCGCGAGGGCGACCTCGTCGTCGCCGAGGTGGGGTCGGTCCGCCTCCTGGCGCTCGACCCGGGGCGGCTCGACGGCGAGGCCTTCGCCTGCATCCGCGCCGAGGAGGTGGTGCTCGAGCCCGCCCCCGGGGGCGCGACCAGCGCCCGCAACCGGCTCGCCGGGACGGTGACCGCCGTCCTCCCCGAGGGCCCGCTGGTCCGCGTCTCGGTCGACTGCGGCTTCCGGCTGGTGGCGCTGGTGACCCGCCGCTCGGTGGAGGAGCTGGAGCTCGCGCCGGGGCGGCGCGTGGCCGCGCTCGTGAAGGCGCCGGCGGTGAGGCTCGTGCCGCGGAGCTGATTCCCGCGCGCCACCTGCTGTGACCCTCGAGATGGGGGGTGCGGGGGGAGAGTCTCTCCCCCCGCCAGAGGCGCCGTAAGGCGCCGGACCTGGGATCACAGCGGGGCAGTGACGCTAGGGAATCACGGGAACCGGCCGCCGCTGTGAGCCGGCCCTACCGGCTCCGCGCCAGGAACGCCTCCAGGCCGGCGCGCGCCTGCGCCTGGACCTTGCGGCGGAGGAGGGGCGTCCACCCCAGGAGCAGCCCGGCGGGGCCGAGCGCCTGGCGCGACCAGCGCCAGAAGTCGAAGTCGTCGACGTGCTCGGCGATGCGCCCGCCGGCGAAGCGGAAGCGCCCCTCGACGACGTTGTGGACCCGCCGCCCGGTGGCGGAGAAGAGGTAGGTCGCCTCCCAGCGGGCGCGGCCCACCCCGGCGTCGGCCTCGACCTCGACCAGGGTGACGGTCAGGTCGCGGGCGCGGCTGGTGAGCATGCGCCACATCGCGCCGACGTCGTTTCCCGAGAGCGCCGGGAAGACCGGGTCCGAGAATCGGGCCCCGGGCGCGTAGACCCCGGCCATGGCCTCCCCGTCGCGCCGCTGGAAGGCCTCGTAGAAGCGGCGCAGGAGGTCGGCGTTGGGGTGCACCGGTCACCCCAGCGTCGGCATCGCCAGGCCGGCCTTGCCCTGCTCCGCCGGCGCCGGCCAGCGCGTGGTCACCGCCTTGGTCCGGGTGTAGAACTTCACGCCCTCGGCGCCGTGGACGTGGAGGTCGCCGAAGAGCGACTGCTTCCAGCCGCCGAAGGAGAAGAAGGCCATGGGCACGGGGATGGCGACGTTCACGCCCACCATGCCCACCTGCACCTCGCGCTCGAACCGCTGCGCGGCGTGGCCCGAGCCGGTGAAGATGGCCGTGCCGTTGCCGTAGGGGTTCGCGTTCACGAGCTCGATGGCCTCGTTCAGCGTCGCCACCCGGAGCACGACCAGCACCGGCCCGAAGATCTCCTCCCGGTAGACGGTCATGGCCGGCGTCACCCGGTCGAGGAGCGTCGGGCCGAGGAAGAAGCCGCCGCCGCCCTCGGGCGGCCGGAGCTCCCGGCCGTCGAGGACCGGGCTCGCTCCCTCGGAGACGCCGGCGGCCAGGATCTTCAGGATGCGCTCGCGGTGCGCCGCGGTGACGAGGGGACCCATGTCCACCTTGTCCCGGGTCCCGGGGCCGACCTTGAGCGCCGCGGCCCGGTCGCGGAGCCGGGCCACGAGCCGGTCGGCCACCTCGCCCACGGCGACGACCGCGGAGATGGCCATGCAACGCTCCCCGGCCGAGCCGTAGGCCGCGCCCATGAGCGCGTCGGCGGTGAACTCGAGGTCGGCGTCGGGCAGGACCACGGCGTGGTTCTTGGCGCCGCCGAGCGCCTGGACGCGCTTCCCGGTCCTGGCCGCGGTCTCGTAGACGTGCCGGGCCACCGGCGTCGAGCCCACGAAGGACACCGCGGCGACCCCCGGGTGCTCGAGGACGGCGTTCACCGCCTCGGCGTCCCCGGGCACGACGTTGAGGACGCCGTCGGGGAGGCCCGCCTCCTGGAAGAGCCGCGCCAGCCGGAGCGCGGTCGAGGGCACCTTCTCCGAGGGCTTGAGCACGAAGGTGTTCCCGCAGGCGATGGCCACCGGGAACATCCACATCGGCACCATCGCCGGGAAGTTGAAGGGGGTGATGCCGGCGCACACGCCCACCGGCTGGAGCGCCGAGTGGGAGTCCACGCCGCGGGCCACGTCCTCGGAGCGCTCGGACTTCAGGAGGTGGGGGATGCCGGTCGCGAACTCGACGACCTCGATGCCGCGCTGGAGCGAGCCGCCGGCGTCGGGAAGCGTCTTCCCGTGCTCCTGGGTGATGAGCCGCGCGATGGCGTCCCGGTCCGCCTCGAGGAGCTCGCGGAAGCGGGCCAGGACCCTGGCGCGCCGGAGGGGCGGGGTGTCGCGCCAGCCGGGGAGCGCCGCCTGGGCGGCGGACACCGCCCGGTCGACCTCGGCGCGGCTGGCGAAGGGGGCGCGGCGGATCACCTCGCCGGTGGACGGGTCGAAGACGTCGCCGCTGCGGCCGCTGGCGCTCGGCGTCTCCTTCCCGCCGATCCACAGGGGCAGGACGGGGGGGGTCATGGGGGGAGCCTAGGAGACGGCGTGCCTCCTTTCAACGGGCCGCCCCGCCCGGCCCCGACGAGGCTCCGCTCTTCCAGGCACCGGCACCACCTGGGTGAGGGGGCCTCACCCCCGCAGCAGCTCCCGGGCGATGACCACGCGCTGCACCTGGCTCGTCCCCTCGTAGATCTGGACGAGCTTGGCGTCGCGCATGAGCTTCTCCACCGGGTAGTCCCGGGTGTAGCCGTAGCCGCCGAAGACCTGCACCGCGTCGGTGGTGGCGCGCATGGCGATGTCGGCGGCGAAGCGCTTGGCGTGCGAGGAGACCAGCGTGGCCCGCCTTCCCTGGTCGAGGAGCCAGGCCGCCTTCCAGACCAGCAGCCGCGCCGCCTCCACGTCGCTGGCGATGTCGGCGAGCATGAACTGGATGGCCTGGAGCTCGGCGATGGCCTTCCCGAACTGGCGGCGCTCCTTCGCGTAGGCGAGGGCGTGCTCCAGGGCGGCGCGGGCGATGCCCACCGCGAAGGCGGCGGTGGTGGGGCGGGAGTTGTCGAGCGTGGCCATGGCCAGCGCGAAGCCCTCGCCCTCCTCCCCGATGCGGTTCGCCTCCGGGACGCGGACGCCGTCGAAGTGGAGCATGACGGTCTCGCTGGCCCGCTGCCCCATCTTCTCCTCCTTCTTCGCCACCGCGAGCTGCGGCGGGCGCCCCTCGACGACGAAGCAGGTGATGCCGCGGCGGCCCAGCGCCGGATCCAGGGTGGCGAAGACGGTGAGCTGGTCGGCGACCCCGCCGTTGGTGATGAAGCACTTCGTCCCCTCGAGGACGTACTCGCGGCCCTCGCGGCGGGCCCGGGTGGCGATCCCGGAGACGTCGGAGCCGGCGCCGGGCTCGGTGAGGCAGAAGCAGCCGAAGCGGAGGCGCTCGGCGAAGGGCCGCAGGAGCCGCTCCCGCTGCTCCGGGGTGCCGCGGAGGATCACCGGGAGGAGGGCGAGGTCGTTGGCGATGAAGGTCGTGGCCACGGCCACGCAGCCGGCGGCGATCTCCTCGGCGACGATCGCCTGCTCGAGGTGGCTCAGGCCCGCGCCGCCGTGCTCGGCGGGGAGCGCCAGGTTCAGGAGCCCGAGGGCGAACCCCTTCTGGCACAGGTCCCGGGGGAACTCCTCGTCGCGGTCCAGGCGCGCCGCCACCGGCGCGATCTCGGTCCGGGCGAAGCGCCGCGCCGTCTCCTGCAGGGCGCGCTGCTCCTCGGTCAGCTCGAAGTCCACCATGGTCCCTCCCGCGCCTCGCTCCGTAGGGCGGGGCCTCGTGCCCAGCCGGCTCGACTCACCTCGGCGGGGACGAGCCCCGCCCTGCCGGCGCGGGCGCTCGCTCGCTCACCGCTCCGCCCCGTCCGCCGCCTCCGACCACTTCCCCTTCTCGCGCCGCTTCACCTCGTCGGCCCGCACCTCGCGGCGCAGCAGCTTGCCGACCTTGGACTTGGGCAGCATGTCCCGGAACTCGACGTGCTGGGGCACCTTGTAGGCGGCGAGCCGCTCCCGGCACCAGCGGGTGAGCTCGGCGCCCGAGACGCCCTTCACGTCGGCCTTCAGCACCACGAAGGCCTTGATGCGCTCTCCCACCGAGGGGTCGGCGACGCCGACGACGCAGGCGCCCACCACCGCGGCGTGCTCCTGGAGCACCGCCTCGATCTCCGAGGCCGAGACCCGGTAGCCCTTGTGCTTGATGACGTCGACGGTCCGGTCCACGAAGTGGAGCCAGCCTCCCTCGCCGGCGCGGACGATGTCGCCGGTGCGGTACCAGAGCTCCCCGTCGGCGCGCACGAAGGACTGGCTCGTCTCCTCGGGCTTGTTCCAGTAGCCCTCGACCATGGGGTCGGAGCCGACGAGGAGCTCGCCGGCCGCCCCGGGCTGCGCCTCCGCCAGCGTCGCCGGGTCGACGATGCGGATGCGCTTGTGGCGGCAGACCCTTCCCATCGCCTCGACCGGGAACGGCTCCCCGGCGGGCGTGAGCGAGATCCCGCCGACCGCCTCGGTGGCCCCGTAGCCGACGTGGATGGGCTTCCCCGTCCGCTCGCGCCAGCGGCGAGCCACCTCGGGCGGGAGCACGTCGCCGGCGCTGAAGCAGAAGGCGAGCGAGGAGAGGTCGTAGTCGCCGAGCCGGTCGTGCTCGAGGAGCATCCGGTAGAGCGCCGGCACGGCGAAGAGGGAACGGGCGCGGTGGCGGCGCACCTGGTCCATGAGCGCGTCGGGGTTGACCCGCGGGAGGAGGACCAGGGCGTCGCCGCGCAGGCACAGCGGGCCGAGCCCGAAGCACTGGCCCAGGATGTGGAAGAGCGGCGCCCCCTGGAGGATGACGTTCTCGCCCGGCGGCACCACCGGGTCGGCGGCCTCGAGCTGCGGCGCGCAGGACTCGAGGAAGAGCCGGTGGGTGATGGGCACGCCCTTCGGGTGCCTGGTCGTGCCGCCGGTGTAGAGGATCTCGGCGACGTCCTCGGGGTCGGGCGCGGGGAGGTCCTCGCCCCGCCCCTGGCCCAGGAAGGCGCGGAGGGAGCCGGAGCGCGCGTCGCGGGCCACCTCGCCGCGGGGCAGGCGGTCGAAGAGCAGGCCGAAGGCGCGCTTCCAGGAGGGCAGGAGCTCGGCGAAGCCGGTGTGGACGATGCGGGAGACCGCCGTCCCCTCCACCGCCTGGACCACGTAGCCGTAGTTGGCGTCGGTGCAGACCACCAGGCGCGCGCCGGTGTCGCGCACCAGATACGCGAGGTCGCGGGCGGTGTAGACCGGGGCAACCGGCACCGCGGTGGCGCCGCGCAGGAGGGTCCCGAGCCAGGCCACCGCCCACTGGGGGCAGTTGGGGAGGTAGAGGAGCACGCGGTCGCCGGCGGCGACGCCGGCGCCGGCCAGGGCGGAGGCGAAGCGGCGCGCGGCGCCGTGGAGGCGGCCGTAGGAGAAGCGGGAGCCGAGGTAGTGGATGGCCGTCCGGTCCGGGTGGGCCGCCGCCCGGGCGGCGAAGGCCTCGGGGATGGTGCGGGGGAGCGGGCTCATGGGGGGGCCCTGCCTCAGACGCCGAGGTAGGCGGCCCGGACCTCGGGGTTCGCCATCAGCTCCGGCCCCTTGCCGGAGAGGGTGACGAGCCCGCTCTCCACGACGTAGGCGTGGTCGAGGAGCGGCAGGAGCGGCCGCGCGAACTGCTCGGCGATGAGGACGGTGGTGCCGCGCTCCCGGCGGATCCGGGCGATGGACTGGACCAGGAGCGCCTGCATGAGCGGCGAGAGCCCCAGGAGCGGCTCGTCGAGGAGCAGGAGCCGGGGGCGGGCCACGAGCGCCATGCCGATGGCCAGCATCTGCTGCTCGCCGCCGGAGAGGAAGCCCGCGTGCTTGCGCCGGTGGAGGGCCAGGTTGGGGAAGAGGTCGAAGACGAACTCCCGCGTCTCCCTCACCTCGGCCCGCGTCCGGAGGTAGCCGGCGATCCGGAGGTTCTCGAGGACGCTCGACTCCGGGAAGATGGGGTGGCGCTCGCGGCAGAGCACCAGGCCGCGGCGCACCCTCTCCGGTGGCCGGGCGGAGCCGATCTCCTCGCCGTCGAGCTTCACGCTCCCCATCACCGTGATGCGCTCCCCCCCGCGCCGCTGCTCGCGGATGCGGCGCTCGGCGAGAAGGCCGGAGATGGCGTTCAGGAGCGTGGTCTTCCCGGCGCCGTTCGAGCCGACGACGCCGCGGATCTCGCCGGCGGCGACCTCCAGGGAGAGGTCGTTCACCGCCAGCGCGTTCTCGAAGAACACCATCAGACGCTCGACCTGGAGGAGCATCAGCCGTCCTCCTCGGTGCCCAGGTAGGCGGACCTCACCTCGCGCTTCTCCATCACCTGGGCCGGCGTGCCGTCGGCGATGACCTGGCCGAAGTTCAGCACCACCACGCGGTCGACGATGCGGAACAGCTCGCGCAGCCGGTGCTCGACCATGACGATGGCCCGCCCCTCGGCCTGGAGCTTCTCGATGATGGGCACGACCCCGGCCACCTCGGCGAGCGAGAGGCCGCTGAAGAGCTCGTCGAGGATGAGCAGCTCGGGCTGCAGGGCCAGGCACTGGGCCAGCTCGAGCCGCTTCACGTAGCCGTGCGGCAGCACGCTGGCGGGCCGGTAGGGCACGGCGGAGTCGCGCTCGAAGCCCACGTCCTCGAGGAGGTCGATGGCGGCGGCGTCGCGGTCGCCGAAGCGTCCCCCGCGCAGTCCGCGCACCCGCGGGGAGGTGAGCGGGACGACGAGGTTCTTGAAGGCCGGGAGGTGGTGGAAGGGCCGGGCCATCTGGAAGGTGCGGCCCACGCCGAGCCGGGCCACCCGGTAGGGCGGAGCGCCGGTGATGCGCCGGCCCTTGAAGAGCACCTCGCCCTCGCTGGGCCGGACGTAGCCGGTGACGAGGTTCACGAGGGTGGTCTTCCCGGACCCGTTCGGCCCGATGACGCCCAGCGACTCGCCGGGCTGCAGCGAGAGGGAGACGTGGTCCAGGGCCCGGACGCCGCCGAAGTCCCTGGAGAGCCCGCGAACCTCGAGGATGGGCGCGCTCACCGGTCCACCTCGATCCAGCGCTCCCGCTGCTGGTACTTGCGGACCAGGAAGGGAAAGATCCCCTCCGGCAGCGCCACCGCGAAGACCACCAGGAACAGCCCGTAGAAGACGATGCGGAGCGAGCCCAGCGCCCGGAGCGCCTCGGAGAGCGGAACGAGGATCAGGGCGCCCAGGGCGGGTCCGGCGACGGTGCCGGGCCCCCCGACCACGCCGGCGGCGATGGGCATGATGGAGTAGTCGAGCGCGAAGGCCGGCATCCCCACGAACATGTAGGCGTGGGTCATGAAGGCGCCGGAGAAGCAGCCGGCCAGGCCCGCCAGGAAGAGGGCCTGGGCCTTCAGGGCGTAGAGGTTGTGGCCCGCCCGCATCACCGCCCGGTCGTTGTCGCGCATCGCCTGGAGGACGAGGCCGTGGTCGGAGGCGAGCAGACGGCGGAGCGCGAAGAGCACCGCCAGGGTCACGACCACGGCGAGGTACGGCTCGCCGAGGCCGGAGGGCAACGAGGGGATGCCGGTGATGCCCTCGGTGCCGCCGAGGATGCGCGTCGCCTCGATGAGCCGGACGAGCATGAGCGGCAGCACCAGCGTGACCATGGCGAAGTAGTGGCCCCGGAGCCGCAGCACCGGCAGCAGGATCAGCGTGCAGACGGCCGCGCCGCCGAGCGCCCCCAGGGGGATGGTGAGGGCCGGGCCCCATTTCCAGAAGTGGGCCGCCGCGCCGGCGAGGTAGGCGCCCACGCCGAAGAAGAGCGCCTGGCCGAGCGAGATCAGTCCGGCGGCCTGGAGGAACCCCCAGCTCATGGCCAGCAGGCCGTAGGCGCAGACCGAGAGGAGCACCTTCTGCCAGTACGGCGGGAGGACGAGCGGCAGCGCCAGGGCCAGGGCCGCGGGGGCGAGGCGCGGCCCGGCGACGTAGAGCATCTCCCGCCAGGAGGCCAGGGCGTAGAGGTCGTCGGAACGGGCCTTCACGCCCCGGTCGATGCGCTCCTTGCGCCGCGAGGCGACCATCTCAGATCCGCTCCTCGAGCTGCTTCTGCCGGCCGAGGAGGCCAGAGGGTTTCACCACCAGCACCACCAGGATGGCGATGAGGCTCACCAGGATCATCCAGTGGGTC
The DNA here is from genome assembly GCA_036555405.1 of Anaeromyxobacteraceae bacterium. Taxonomy (GTDB): domain Bacteria; phylum Myxococcota; class Myxococcia; order Myxococcales; family Anaeromyxobacteraceae; genus DATBLK01. The sequence continues at coordinate 4,773 of DATBLK010000187.1, read as the reverse complement.
TCGAGGTAGGTGGCGGTGAGGGTCTGGGCGAAGCCGATGAGGACGCTCGCCAGCACGATGCCGACGGTGCTCCCCAGGCCGCCCACGATCGACACCGCCAGCGCCTGGAGCATGACGTCGTAGCCGCCTTCCGGGGCGATGGTGCCGAGCGGCAGGACGGCGAGGGCGGCGACGGCCGCGAGGCCGGAGCCGAAGGCCACGCTCCAGGTGGCGGCCCGGTCGGCGTCGATGCCGAGGGAGAGCGCCGTGTCCTCGTTCTGGGCGATGCCGCGGAAGGCGAGCCCCATGCGCGTGTGGTGGGTGAAGAGCCACAGGAGCCCGACCAGCCCGGCCGCCAGCAGCACGATGAGGAGCCGCTGGACGTCGAGCGAGGTCTCGCCGATCTGCACCGTGCCCTCGACGAAGGCCGGGAGCGTGTAGCCGAAGCCGACGAGGCCCAGGAAGCGGAAGAGCTCGAGGATCACCAGGCTCACGCCGAAGGTGACCATGACCTCCGAGAGCGCCTGCCCGCGCACCCGGAGGAGCGCGACCCGGTAGAGGAGGGCGCCGAAGGCGGCCGACCCCGCCACCGCCACCGCCGCGCCCAGCGCGGACGGGAGGCGCAGGACGTGGGCGCAGGCCCACGCCAGGTAGCCGGCCAGGATGTAGAGCGAGCCGTGGGCGAAGTTGGAGATGCCGGCGACGCCGAAGGTGAGGCCGAAGCCGAGGGCCAGGAGAACGAGGACTGCGCTGTTCACCAGCCCGTAGACGAGTACGCCCTGGAGCACGTGCCCTCGCCCCGCGCCGGCTCCGCGCCCGCGGCGGGCCGGACGCTACTTCGCGGCCTTCAGCCCCTCGGGCAGCTCGATCTTCGCGTCGGCGAGCGCCGGCGGGTAGACGACCACCCGTTTCCCGGCCCGCCACTGGATCACGGCGCCCACCGCCTCCTGGGCCGGGTCGACGCCGTACGGGACCTGGTGGTCCTCGGCGAAGCGGATGCGGCCCATGGCGCCCATGCGGTCGGTCTTCTCCAGCGCCGCCACCACGGCGTCGGGCTCGATGGTCCCGGCGCGCTCGATGGCCTCCGCCAGGACGTGGACGCTCTCGTAGCCCGGGGCCGGGGCGTGGCCCGACTCCAGCGGCGCGCCCCAGCGCTTCTCGTAGGCGGCGGCGAAGACCGCGGAGGCCGGGACCTTGGCCGAGGCGATGTTCCCGACCTCGAAGATCACGTTGATGGCCCCGTCGATCTTGCCCTCGAAGGTCTTCCAGGCGCCGGGGCCGGCCAGGGGCGAGATGAAGCCGGCGAGGAGCGCCGGGACCTTCGTCGACTTCCACTGCTTCACCAGGATCCCGCTCTGCGGCATGTCGAACACCGGGAGGATCACCTGCGCGCCCGCGGCCCGGGCCTTGAGGAGCCCGGAGGAGAAGTCCGACGAGCCGGTGGGGTAGGCCTCGACGCCGGTCACCTTCCAGCCCTTGGGCTCGAAGTAGCTCTTGACGACGCCGTTCGCGGTGCCGCGCGCCCAGGCCACGTCCTGGTGCATGACGAAGACCTTGTCGAAGCCGAACTGCGCCTTGAGGAAGTCCATCGTCCCGGCGAGGTACTTCACCAGCCCCTGGGCGTTCAGGCAGGAGCGGAAGGTGTACTTGTACCTGGCCGGATCCTCCTTCACCTTGGTCTGCACCGTCGGCGCCATGGCGATGCCGAGGACCATGGGCACCTTGTACTTCGCCACCGTGTCCATGGCGGCGATGGCCGCCTCGGAGCGGAAGGAGCCGAAGACGATGAACTTCGCGCCCTTCTCCAGGATCAGCTTCTCGTGCCCCAGGAGCACGTCGGAGACCGGGACGCCGGGCTCGGCGCAGCGGGTGTCGATGGCCTCCAGCTTGAGGAGCCGCTTCTCCTTGCCCACCTTCACGCCGCCCCTGGCGTTGATCTCCTCGACCGCGAGCGTGACGCCGTTGAGCCCCTCCTTCCCCTCGAGGAACCCGAGCGAGGTGGGCATGCCCAGGACGATGGGGTCGGCGGCGCGGGCGGTCCCCTGGGGGATCCCCGCCAGGGCGAGGAAGGCTGCGGCGACGAGGCGCATTCCGCTTCTCATGTGGACCTCCATCGACAGGACCGGGCGCGGCGCGGCGACGCCGGAGGGAGCCCGGGCGATTTCTGGTGGCGGGGCAAAGAGGTACTCCTATACCACTTTCTCGTCAACCACGGCCCGAGGGCGCCCGAGACCATGTTCCAGCGCGACAAGCTCCTCCGCTTCCATCACTGCGACCCGGCCGGCATCGTCTTCTACCCGCAGATCCTGGTCCTCCTGAACGAGCTGGTGGAGGACTGGTTCGACGAGGGGCTGGGCCTGTCCTTCACCCGGCTCATCGGCGAGCGCCGCCTGGGGGCGCCCGTGGCGCACCTCGAGTGCGACTTCCTCTCGCCCATGAGGATGGGAGACCGGCTGCAGCTCGAGCTTCGAGTTCAGCGCGTCGGCCGCAGCTCGCTCACGCTCGCCGTCGCCGGCGGGATCGGCGAGCGCCCGGCCCTCCGGGCGACGCTGGTCGTCGTCCTGCAGAGCCTGGAGACGCGCCGGGCCGAGCCCATCCCGGCGGACCTCCGGGGGCGCATCGAGCGCTTCCGGGTCCCGGACCCTCCCTCGATGTGAGGGCGCCGCCCTGATCCCGTGAACGGGCCCGGGCCCGGGCCCGCAACCGCCGAGCCTCGGGCTCGGGCGCGTTCAAGGGCTCGGGAGTCGATGCACCCGTGCACCGCGTCACCCCCGGAGCCGGTAGCGCTGGATCTTCCCGGTGGCGGTCCTGGGCAGCTCCGGGACGAAGTGGATGCGGCGCGGGAACTTGTAGGGCGCGAGGTGGCTCTTGCAGTGGGCCATGAGCTCGGCCGCCAGGGCCTCGGAGGCCGCCACGCCCTCGCGCAGCACCACCCAGGCCTCGGGCTTCACCAGGCCCCCGGGGTCGGGCCGGCCGATGACGGCGGCCTCGAGCACGCGGGGGTGGTCGACCAGGCGCGCCTCGATCTCGATGGGGGAGCACCAGATGCCGCCCACCTTCAGCATGTCGTCGTTGCGCCCGCAGTAGTGGTAGTAGCCGTCCTCGTCGCGGAAGAAGGTGTCGCCGGTCACCGCCCACTCGCCGCGGAAGGTCCGCGCCGTCCTCTCCGGGTCGTTCCAGTAGTAGGCGGCGGTGGAGAGGCCCCGGGCCTCGAGGACGCCGGGCTGGCCCGGCGGCGCCTCCGACCCGTCGGCGCCGACGACCCGGACCTCGTAGCCCGGCACCGGTTTCCCGCTCGTGCCCGGCCGCGCGTCGCCGGGCCGGTTGGAGACGAAGGGGCCGAGCACCTCGGTGGAGCCGATGCCGTCGAGGATCTCGAGCCCGGTGCGCTCCTTCCAGCGCCGGAAGATCTCCGGCGGGAGCGGCTCGCCGGCGGAGTGGCACAGGCGCAGCGAGGAGAGGTCGCGCGGCGCGGCCTCCATCGCCTGGAGCTGCTGGGCGTACATCGTGGGCACGCCGAAGTAGACCGACGGGCGGAAGCGCTCGACGGTCTCCATCGTGTTCTGCGCCGTGGGGCGCGGCTCGAGGAGCGTGGTCGTCGCCCCCACCCAGAGCGGGAAGGCCATGCCGGCGGAGAGGCCGTAGGCGAAGAAGAGCTTGGGCGCGGAGAAGAAGACGTCGTCCTCGCGAACGCCCAGCATGTCCTGGGCGAAGTACTGGCTCATCACCACCAGGTCGCGGTGGCGGTGGACCGCGCCCTTGGGCTTGCCGGTGGAGCCCGAGGAGTAGAGCCAGAAGCAGGCGGCGGTGGCCGCCGCCGGGGCGGCCTGGAGCGAGTCCGGCGCCGCGGCCAGGAGCGAGCGCAGGCACCGGCCGGGGCCCTCGACCGGCAGCGCCACCCGCGGGCCGGGGCGGGCCGCGGCCAGCGCCGGCTCCACCTCCGCCGCGAACTCCGGCGACCAGACGAGGCCGGCGGCGCCCGAGTCCTCAAGGATCCCCCGGAAGTCGGCGGCGCGCAGGATGGTGTTCAGGGGCACCGGGATGACCCCGGCCTTCACCGCGCCCCAGAACAGGTGGAAGAACTCGACGCAGTCCTTCACCACCAGGAGGAGCCGCTGGCCGCGCCCCAGGCCCAGGCCCAGCAGCGCGTTGCCGCAGCGGTTCACGCCGGCGGCGAGCTCGGCGTAGGTCACCTCGCCGGCGGCGCTGCGGACGGCGACCTTGGCGCCGCGCCCCTCGGCGAGGTGGCGGTCGACGAAGGGGACGGCGGCGTTGAAGCCGGGCTCGAACTCGATGGCGGAGGGGCTGCGGGACCGGTCGACGCGCACCGCGGTCCGGATCACCGTCACCCCTCCCGGGCCGCGAGCTGGCGCAGGGCGCGCAGGGTCCACTCCCGCGCCATCTGCTTCCGCCAGCCCAGCGCGAAGTCGGTGTTCAGCATCGGCTTCGCCACCTGCGAGGCGAGCCGCGCCGCCTCGCGGAGCGTCTCCTCGTCGCCGAGGCGCCGGCCGGCGAGGAACTCGGCCGCGGCCCGCGCCTCCTGCGGGCGCGACCCCACCCCGCCGAGCACGATCCGGGCGGACTCGACGGCGCCGCCGGACCCGAGCCGCACCCGCGCCGCCACCCCCAGCACCGGGAAGTCGAAGGAGCCCCGGCGGCGGAGCTTCAGGTAGGTGGCGCGCTCCCCGGGCGCCGCCGGGGGAACGTGGACCGCCGCCAGGACCTCGCCCTGCCGGAGCGCGAGGTGCCGGATGCCGTCGTCGGCGAAGAGCTCGGCCACGGGGATGCGCCGCT
>DATBLK010000401.1:0-11588 GCA_036555405.1 Anaeromyxobacteraceae bacterium | reverse complement strand
CGCCTGGGGCGCGCCGTCGGGGTCGAGCACCCGCGCGCGCTCGAACCAGGGGATGGCCCGGACGGCGTCGGCGAGCTTCTCCTCGTGGAGCACGCCCAGCGCCATCGCCACCTCGCCGTCGGCGCCCGGCGGCAGCCGCTGGAACAGCTCCTCGAGGAGCGCCGCCAGCTCCTCCTCGTGGCCGCTGGCGGCGGCGAGGCGGGAGAGGTCGCGGCGCAGGGCGGAGTCGGCCGGGTCGTCTCGGAAGGCCCGGCACAGGGCCAGGAAGGCGAGCTCGGCGTCGCCGAGCCGGCGCTCCCGCACCTCGGCCAGCTCCACGAGGAGCGCCTTGCGCTCCGCCGGGTCGGGCCGGGCGCCGGCGCGCAGGTCCAGGACCGCGGCGTAGCGGTCCCAGGCGGCGGCGGCGGCGTAGGCGCGCTGCAGCGCGGCGCCGGCGCGGGGGTGGGCCGGGTCCTTGGCCAGGATCCCCTCGAGCCGGGCCAGGGCCTCGGCGTGGTCGGGCCGCTCCGCCAGGATCTCCTCGTAGAGGGCCACCGCGCCCTCCCGGTCGACGAGGCGCGTCTCGCGGAGCTCGCCGAGCCGGTAGCGGAGCAGGGCCGCGGCGCCGCCGTCCCCCGCCTGCTCCGCGGCGGCGGCCTCGCGGCCCAGCACGTCGGCGAGCTCCACCCACTTCTCGGTCTGCACGCAGAGGCGGTCCAGGCGCGCCAGGGCGTGGCGGCGCGACGGCTCGAGCTCCAGGAGCCGGCGCAGCGTGAGCATCGCGCCCGTCAGGTCCTGGAGGCGCTCCTCCTGGACCTGGGCCAGCTCGGCGAGCAGGGCGGCCCGGCGGGTGGGGTCCGGCTCGGCGGAGGTCCGCCGCCGCAGCACCTGGGCCAGCTGCTCGCCGTTCCCTCCCTGGCGGTGGACCGCGGTGAGGCCGGCGAGGGCCTCGGCGTCGTCGGCTGCGAGCTCCAGGACCCGCGACCACTCGTCGGCGGCGCGCTGCGGGTCGCCGCCGGCGCGAGCGGCGAGCCGGGCGAGGCGCCGCCGGTACTCCACCCGGATCGCGGGGTCGCGCGCCCGGTCGGCGTTCTCGCCCAGGAGCTGCGCCAGGGCCTCGCCGAGCCCCGCCTGCTCGGCGAGGTGGGCGGCGAGGTCCAGCGTCTCGATGCTGGACGGGTCCTCCCGCAGGGCGCGCGCCGCCGTCTGGAAGGCGGCCTCCAGGCTCCGGAGCGGGCCGGCCTGGAGCACGGCGGCGCGGCGCAGGAGCCCGGCGCGCTCCGGGCCGTCGCGGGCGGCGAGCGCCCTCGCCTCCAGGACCCCGACCTGCTTGGCGTGCTCGCCCTGGCGCTGGTAGACCGGCTCCAGGAGCGCGGCCGCCTCGGCCGCCGCTGGCCCGGAAGCGCGGGCCAGGTCCTCGAGCCCGGCGAGCGCGCCCGGGTGGCCCGGCACCTGGGCGAGCACCGCCCGGAAGGCCTGGAGCGCCCCGGCGGTGTCGCCGAGCCGCTGGTGCCGGAGGCGCCCCAGCCGCTGCCCGAGCTCGGCCACCAGCGCCGCCGACGACGGCCCGCCCGACGCCACCTCGATCTCGCGGACCAGGAGCCCGCCGACCTCCTCCCAGCGCTCTCCGGCCTCGAGGAGCCGGCCGAGCTCCCGGAGCGCCGCGGGGTCCTCGGGGTCGGAGGCCAGGACCTGTCGCCATGCCTCGGCGGCGGCCTCGCGGTCCGAGACCTGCTCCTCGAGGATGCGGGCCGCCTCGGCGAGGAGCTCCTTGCGCTCCGCCGGGCCCGCACCCTCGGCCTGGCGCCGCCGGACGGCGGCGAGGTCGCGCCAGGCGCCGCGGCGGCGGTGGAGCCGCGCCAGCTCGCCCAGGACCTCGGCGCCTCCCCCGAGCGCCGCCGCCTCCTCCAGCCAGCGCGCGGCGTCGTCGAGCCGCCCCAGGCGCTCCGCGCAGAGGGTGGCCAGCCGCCCCGCCACCTCGGCGCGCGCCGGCCCGGCGAGCCCGCGCTGCGCCGCGGCCTCGTAGGCGCGCGCCAGCTCGGCGAAGGAGCCGCTGTCGGCGGCGAGCCGCTCCAGCTCGGCGCGGGCCGCCGGGTCGTCGCGCCCGGCAGCGGCCGCGAGCAGGAGCTGCCGGGAGCGGGCCTCGAAGGCCCGGCTCCGATCGCCGAGCTGCTCGTGGAGCGACGCCAGCTCGCCGAGGAGGGCCGCCGCATCGGCCGGGGCCGCGTCCTCGAGACGGGCGGCGAGCGCGCGGGCCAGGCCGCGGCCGTCTCCGGCGGCGCGGCGCACGCCCTCGAGCGCCGCGGCGGCGGTGGGGCGTGCCGCAGGCCGGTCCAGCAGCCGCTCCAGGCCGGCCACCGCCTCGGGCTCGCGGCGCCCGTCGGCCACGAGCTCGGCGTAGACCTCGGCGGCGCGCCGCAGCTCGCCCGCCACCTCCAGGACGCCGGCGCGGCGCAGCAGCGCCTCGCCGCGCGCCGCCGGGTCGTCGGCGTGGAGCCGGGCCAGCGCGCCGAGCACGCGGTCGCGATCGGCGGCGCGGCCGGCGCGCTCGTAGAGCCCGTCGAGGAGCTCCAGCGCCTCGACCGAGCCCGGGTCGAGCGCGGCCGCCTCCTCGAGCGCGCGCACCGCGCCCTCGGCGTCGCCGAGCTCGAGGTCGAGGCGGCCGAGCATCGTCAGGTGGTCGGCCCGCTCCCGGCCTTGCGCCAGGTCGGCGCGGCGCCGGACCACGTCGGCCTGCTCCCGGGCCGCCTTGGCCCCGGCGTAGAGCCGCTCCAGCGCCTCGAGCGCCTCGGCGTCGTCGGGCCGGTCCTCGGCCACCCGCTTCCAGTCGCTCACGGCGGCCTCGGGGTCGCCGCGCTCCCGCAGGCGCGCCGCCCGCCGCCACAGGTCGCCCGCGACCTGGCCGCCGGCCGCCCCGGCCGCCTCCTCGAAGAGGGCGGCGAGGCGGGGTTCGGCCCGGGCGGCGGCGGCGAGCCGCTCCAGGTCCTCGAGCGCCTCGCCGCGCGCCCGGCCGCCCTCGCCGAAGGCGGCGCAGGCCGAGGCGAAGGCCGCCTCGGCGTCGGCCAGGTCCCGCTCCTCGGCGGCCCGGATCTCGGCGTGGAGGCGGGCCCGCTCCAGCTCGTCCGAGGAGGCCGCCAGGCGCCGCCGCCGGATCTCGACGCGAGGCCGGTGGTCGCCCATGGCCCGCAGCAGGGCGTCGGCCATCGCCAGCGCCTCCCGACCGGTCGGACCGGCGGAGGAGGCGAGGTCCAGGAGCGCGGCCCGGGCGCCGGCGTGGGCGGGATCGGCCCGGAGCACGGTGCCGAGCAGGGAGAGCGCCTCGGCCGGCGCGCCGAGCCGCTGCCGCTTCAGCTCCGCGAGCCGAAAGGCGAGGGCGAGATCGGCCGTGCCGCCCTGCCGGCCCCGGCGGCGCTCCAGCGCCGCGGCGAGGCGCGCCGGATCCCCGAGCCGCTCCAGGGTCCGCTCCAGCGCCTCCACCGCCTCGGCGTCGTCCGGAGCGGCGGCGACGACCGCCTCCCAGGCCCCGGCGGCGCCGGCGACGTCGCCGGCCCGCTCCGCCGCCAGGGCCGCCTCCCGCCAGGCCTCGAGCCGCGCCGCCGGGTCCGCCTCGGCTCGCGCCGCGGCCGCGGCAGCCGCCGCCAGACGCGGCCACTTCTCCAGCGCCCGCGCCAGCCGCCGCGCCGTCGCCAGCGCCTCGCGGTCGCCGCCGTCCGCGGCCAGCGCCGCATCGACCGCCGCCAGCGCGCCCTCGGGGTCAGCGAGCCGCACCTCGCGGAAGGCCCCGGCCTCGCGCCAGGCGGAGGCCGCCGCGGTTCCGGACAGGGCCCGCGCGGCCTCCTCCAGCGCCGCGGCGCCGGCCTGGGCGGCCCCGCGCCCCTCGGCGGCGGCGGCCAGCTCGGCGCGGAGGCCGGCGTCCCCCGGCAGGTCGCGGAGCGCGCGCCGCAGCGTCTCGAAGGCCTCGTCGGGCCGTCCGGCGGCGCGGTGCAGCGCGGCGGCCCGGCGCACCGCCGCAGCCCGGGCGCCGGGCTCGGCGGCGCGCTCCGCGAGCGTCTCCAGCGCCCCGGCCGCCGCCTGCCGGTCCCCGGCCGCCTCCAGCGCCTCCGCCAGCGTCTCGGCGGCTGCGGCCGCCGCCGGCGACGCGCCCGCGCCCACGATGCGCTCCAGGCCCCTGCGCGCCGCGTCGTCGCCCGGGTTCTTCGCCAGCGCCTCCCGGTACACCGAGACCGCGCCCATGGGGTCGGCCAGCCTCTCGGCGCGGAGCCGCGCCTGCTCCAGCGCGGCCCGGTGGGCCTCGGCGGCATCGGGTGCGGCCCGCGCCAGCTCCTCGAGCGCCTGGACCTGGCCCGCGGCATCGCCCGCGGCCTCCAGCGCCGCGGCCAGGCGCGCCAGGAGGCGGGGGCGCTGCTCGGGGAGGCCCGCCTCCAGCGCCTGCCGGTACACGTCGGCGGCGGCGGCCGGGCTCCGCAGCCGCTCGAGGAGCGTGTCGCCGAGCTGCGCCAGGAGCTTGGTGCGCTCGCCCCCCTGGGCCGCGCCGGCCCGCTCCATCAGGAGCTCGCAGGCGGCCTCCCAGCGCTCGCCGGCCAGCGCGATGCGGGTCAGGGCCGCGAGGATGGCCGGGTCGCCGGGGGCCAGCTCGCGGGCCCGCCGCAGCTGCGCCGCGGCGGTCTCCGGGTCCCCCATCTCCGTCTCGGCGAGCTGCGCGGCGCGGAGCCGCACCGCTCGCTCCTCCTCGGGGCGGCCCTGGAGCCTGGCCGCGGTCTCGTCGAGGAGCGCCACGAGCTCGCGCACCGCGCCGACCTCGAGCGCCAGCCGCTCGGCGCGCGTCCGGGCCTCGGCGTGGCCCGGGCTGGCGCGGAGCGCCGCGGACGCGGCGGAGAGCGCGCCCCGCGGGTCCCGCATCCGGTCGGCCCGCAGCGCCGCCGCGTCGAGCAGGAGCCGGGCGCGCTCCCGGCCCTCGGCCCCGGCGGGGAGCCGCTCGGCCAGGAGCTCCAGCATGGCCACGTGGCGAGGCGTGTCGCCGGCGGCGGCGTAGACCGGGAGCAGCGCCTGGCAGATGCGCACCGGGTCGACGCCGCGCTCCAGCAGGGACTCCAGCGCCCGGGTCGCCTCGCCCAGCTGGGCCGGGGCCAGGCCGCCGGCGCGCAGCGTGGACAGGAGGACGCCGGCCGCCTCGCCGAGCCGTCCGGCGCCGTCGAGGATCCGGGCGCGGCGAAGGTCGGCCTCGGCGCGCTCGGTCCCGGAGAGGCGCCCCGCGAGCCGCAGCAGCGCGGTGAGGAGCTCGTCGATGGCGCCGGACCCGAGCGGCTCCAGCGCGTCGGCGAGGCCGCGCAGCGCCGCCGGGTCCTCCAGGCCCGAGGAGAGGATCTCGCGCCAGGCGCGCGCCGACGCCTCGTGCTCCCCGGCCTCCTGGCGCACGCGGCCCAGGCGGGCCAGGAGCTCGCGCCGCTCGGGGCCGGCCGCCTCCTTCAGCTTCGCCTCGAGCTGCGCCGCCACCTCGGCGTGGCGGCCGGCGCGCACCAGGACCTGTTCCAGCGCCGCGGCCGCCCCGGCGTCCTGGGGGTCGGACTCGGCGAGGAGCTTCCACACCCGCGCCGCCTCCTCGAGCTGGGAGAGGTCGCGGTCCAGGACCTCGGCGGCCCGGCGCAGCAGCGCGCGGCGGGCGCGCGCGTCGGCGGCGGGAAGCTCGGCCCCGGCGCGGAGGATGCGGACCAGCTCGGCCTGGTGGCCGGACCGGGCCGCGACCTCGTCGAGGAGCTGGCGGGACCGGGCCCGGCCCGGCTCGACCGCCAGCGCGCGGGCCAGGGTGCGCAGCGCCTCCGCCGGCGCCGCCAGCCGATCGGCCTGCACCTCGGCGAGCCCTTCCAGCAAGCGGATGCGCTCGGCCGGAGCCCGCGCCACCGCCACCTGGGCCTCGAGCGCCTCGGCCATGGCGCGCCACTCGCCGGCCTCGGCCAGGAGCGGCGCCAGCGCCGCGGCCACCGGCGGCGCGCGCGGGTCGAGCCGCCGCGCGGCCTCGAGGTGGCTGCGGGCCCGCGCCGGGTCGCCCAGCGTCCGCGCCAGCTCGGCGGCGCGGAGCCGCAGCACGACGTGGGCCGGCCGCGGGGGCGCCGCCGCCAGGTGCCGCTCCAGCGCCTCGAGGGCCTCGGCGCGCCGCCCGGCGTCGAGGTGGAGCTCGAGGAGCTGCGCCGCCGCCGCCTCCGACTGCGGGTCGAGCTCCAGCGCCTTCTCCAGGGAGACGGCGGCGCGCTCGGCGTCGCCGAAGCGGATGATGAGGACCTGGGCGAGGCGCAGGTGCACCTCCGCCAGCGCGGCGCGCTCGCGCGTCGAGGCGGTCAGCGCCTCCAGGAAGTCGGCGAGGCCGCGCCAGTCCTTCCGCTCGCCGAGCCACCGCTCCAGGAACTCCAGTCCCTCGGGCATGCCGGGCCAGAGCGCCAGGGCCCGCTCCACCAGCTCGTGGACGCGCGCTGCGCCGTCGGCGTCGTAGGCGGCGTGGAGCCCGGCGGCGCGGAGCGTGAGCTGGGCCGCGGCGCGCCGCTCCCGGGCGCGGTCGGCGTCGGCGAGGAGCTCGCGGGCCTGGTCGCGCCAGGCGCGCGGCGCCGCCTTCACCCGCTCCAGGGCCGCCTGGGCCTCCGGGGCGGAGCGGTCGAGCGCCAGCGCGTCGATGAGCGCCTCCATCGCCAGGCCGTGGTCGAGGGGGTGGTCGAGGAGCTGCGCCCCCAGGCGGGCGTACTCCGCGGCCACCGCCTTCCGGTCCGCGCCGGCGTCGCGCGCCTGGTCGAGGAGCCGCTTGGCCGCCGCGTGGCGCCGGAGCGCGAGGTGGCAGGCGATGGCCCGCTCCCGCGCCTCGCCCAGGGTGGGGTCGAGCCGCTGGGCCCGGGCGTAGTAGAGCCCGGCCCGGTCGCGGCGCTGGACCCGCTCCTCCCAGACCCGGCCGGCCCGCAACCAGAGCAGCGCCGCGGCCCGCGGGTCGGCCTCGCGCGCCGCCTGGCGCTCCAGCGCCTCGCCCGCGGCCGGCGCGTCGCCCCGCTCCTCGGCGAGGACGACCAGCGCCGCCAGCGCCGCCCGGTTCCCGGGCTGGGCGTGCAGCGCGCTCCGGTAGAGCTCCTCGGAGCGGGCGGGCCGCTGCCCGTCGCGCGCCGCCTCGGCGGCCCGCAGCAGGAGCGCCGCGGCCTCGTCGGGCGCGGCGGCGCGGCGCGCCCGCGCCTCGAGGAGCCCGACGAGCTCCTCCCAGCGACCCTCGCGGCGGCAGGCGACCTCGAGCGCCTCCGAGGCGCCGGCGTCGCCGGCCGTCGCCTCGAGGGCCTCGAGGCTGGCACGGATCTGCTCGTCGCGGGGAGCGGTCACGGCGCCTCGGATGCCGCCGGCGGCGGCGGCCGTGAGGATAGATCGGGGGGGCGGGGCGAGGAAGGAATCCGCGGAGATTCCTTCAGAACGTGTACCGCAACACCGGGACGACCGCGATACCAGGCGCTTTCGCCCTCAAGGCCCAGACGCCGTCGACCCCGACGCCGACGGAGAAGTGGCGCAGGCGCGTGAAGTACTCGAGGCCGGGCCCGGCCGCGATCAGGACCTCGTTGCGCTGGAAGAGCCCGAGCGGCTCGGAGGTGACCAGGGCGCCGCGAGCGCGCATCTGGAGGTGGAGGCGCCGCACGCCCTGCGAGTCCGGCCAGCCCGCCAGGGCCACGCGGACCTCGGCCCCGCCGCCGAGGAGCCCGAAGGCGCCGTAGTTCACGCGCGCCTGCTCGGCCGCGGCCAGCGCCATCACCGAGACCGCCACGCGCTCGCCGAGGTCGACGCCGAGCTGGAGCGCCACCACCGGGCCCGAGGCGTGACCGCCGCCGGCTCCGGCGGCGGGGAAGCGGGTGCGGTCCGCGGTCGGGGTGTGGGCCAGGCCCAGCCAGCCGGCCTCGAGGCCGGCGAAGAAGCCCCGCTCCACCTCGCGGAAGCGCGGGGCGCGCGGGTCCTCGGGGAGCGCCGGCGCGGCCTCCTGGGGGGCGGCGGCCGCCGGCCCCAGCGCGACGAGGAAGACGGCGAGGACCCGCGCCCGCATCCCTAGCCCCCCGCCGTGCGCAGCACCCACGGGTAGGTGACGATGGCGATGCCGCCGCCGCGGGGCTTGGGGAACTCCCAGGTGACGATGCGAGCCATGATGCACCGCTGGACCTCCTCGTTCGGGAGCGTGGTGGCGCCGGCGTCGACCATGGTGTTGCTGGCGCGGCCGTCGGGCCCGATCTGCCAGCGGATGGCCACCTTGCCCTCGAGCTTGGGGTTCAGCGCCAGCTGCTGCTCGTAGCAGTACCGCACCTGGCTGGCGTGCTCCCGGATCACCTTGCGGATGAGCTCCGGGTCGATGGCGCCGACGATGCGGACGTTCTGGGTGTCGATGGCGACGTCGCGGTCGCTCTTGCGCCCGAGGCCGCCGACGCCGCTGCCGTAGCCGCCGAGCCCGCCGCCGCGCCCCTTCGTGCCCACGGCGCCGATGCCGATGGTCTCGCCCGAGCCCCCGCCGCCCCGCCCCGTCCCCTTGAGGCCCAGGCCCCCGGCGCCGGCGCTGTCGCCGACCACCGGCCCGAACATGTTGCCGATGGCGCCCTTCAGGTCGCCGCCCAGGCCGCCCTGGCCGAAGATGGTGGAGAGGCCGCCGCTCGCCCCCCGGCCGCGGCCGAGCACGGCGAGCAGGCCGGTGTGCTTCACCACGTCCTTGGCGCTGGGGTCGATGGCCTTGGGGGCGGACCGGGCGTTGGTCTGGGGCGCGTCCTTCTTCCCCATCTTCCCCTCCTCGCCCTTGTGCTTCTCCGCCATCTCGCCCGGCTCCTTGCCCAGCTTCTCCGCCAGCTTGTCCAGCGCCGGGTGCAGCCGCGGCTTTGGCTCGGGCGGCTTGATGACGAACTTCGCCATCCGCGACGGATTCTTGAAGAGGTCGTCGGCCACCGTGTCCACGTCCTGCGGCCAGTTCGCGGCGGTGACGATGAAGGCCGACTGCATGAAGAGCAGCACCAGGAGGAGGTTCAGCCAGCGGTAGTCGATCCGCTCCCACCACGGCGCCACCGCCGGCGGGGGCGGACGGCGGAGGCGCGCCTCGAGGCGCAGGCCCGAGCCGACCTCGGCGCGCACCGCGCCGCCGGCGGGCACGCTCACCGCCCAGGCGCCCTGGACCCGGTCGTCGGCGGCGGCCTGGCGATCGCGGACGAGCTGGGCGAAGGGGAAGACCTCGCCGCCGCGCTCGACGCCCCCCGTCATCCCGCGGCCGAAGAGGAAGCGGTAGTCGCCGCCCTCGAAGCGGAGGACCGGGAAGGGCCGGGCCGGGAGGTCGCCGGCCGGGACGAGGAAGGTGCACCCCGGCTCCTCGCCGACGGTCACCGGCCGCGCCGGCTTCACGAAGGTCGCGGCGTCGAGGAGCGAGTCGCCCCACAGGAGCCGGATCTCGACGCCGCGGTCGGCCCTGGAGACGGTGTCGGCGATGGCCTCGGAGGGGATGCGCGTGGAGGTCGTGGGCCGCCGGCGCGGGACCTCGGTCGGGGTCGTCGTCGGGGGCGAGGTCGGGGCGGCGGTCGCGGTGGCGGTCGAAGCCTTCGCCCCCTCACCCTGGCGCTCGCCGCCGGCGCGGGGGAGAGGGGAAGCTCGCCCGGTCGGGGTCGCGGGCACGGCCGCGGCCGCGGCCCCCGGGTCCCCTCTCCCCGGTGCCGGCCGGGGAGAGGGGGAATCGCCTGCCTCGCCTGTCCCCTGGGTGACGGGGGCGTGTCGGGTCGCCGTCGCGGTCGACGTCGCGACCGCGGCTGCGGTCGCCGTCGCGGTCGCGCCCGCCCCCTCCCCTTCCAGCACGATCCGCAGCCCTCCCATGCCGATGACGTCGCCCGGGCGCAGGAACCCGCGCCCGACGACGCGCTGCCCGTTCACGGTCGTCCCGGCGGGCGTGCTCATGTCGATGACGGAGATGCGGCCGTCGGGGCCGACCTCCAGCACCGCGTGGATCCGGGCGAGCTGATCGTCGTCGAGGCTCAGGTGGGCGGAGGCCAGGCGCCCGATCTTCACGAGGTCTCGGGTGAAGGTCTCGGCGCGCAGGAGCTCGTCGCCGCGGTAGACCCGGAGCGTGAAGGGCCTCGCCATGGTGCTCTCACATCTCCGCGGAGGCCTGCTTCACCTTGTCCTTCCACTCCTCCCGGACCTTGATGAGGTTGGAGTGGTTCACCTTCTTGCGCGCCTCCACGTACTCGCCGTCGGGCCGGGTGAGGTCGCCCTGGATGGTGTCGTCCTCGAAGTTGATCACCGTCCGCTTCTCGTATTCCACGCGCTCGCCGGCGGGCGCCTTCTCCTGCGCCGCCGCGGCGAGCGGCAGGAAGAGCAGCGCGGCCATCCATCCTCGTCGCAGCGACATCACCTGCCTCCTCCCCGGATGCTACCACCTGCCCGCGCGCCGGGCACGCCGGCTACTTCCCCTTCGGCGCCGCCCGCTCCGCCTCGGCCTTCATCCGGCGCGCCTCCTCCTCGGCGGCCTTCGAGGCCGCCAGGACCTGGAGGCACTCGCGCTCCAGCTTTCCCGCCGGCCCTTCCACCAGCGCCGCCGGCCCCGCGGCCGCGGCGTAGCGCCGCAGCTCCTCGAGCGCCGGCTCGCAGCGGTCCTGCACCCGGGCGAGCAGCACGGCGCGCGCCAGGTGGACCTCCGGGAGCCGCCCCTGCGCCAGGCGCTCCGCCCGGTCGTAGGCCGCGGCCGCCTTCTCCGCCTCGCCACCGTGGCGCAGCGCCGCGCCCATGATCAGCTCGAGGCGGGCGTCGCCCGGGTCTTCCCGGAGCAGCGCCTGCGCCTCCTCGGCGGCGCCTGCCCAGCGCTGCTTGGCGAGGGCGTCGCGGAGCAGCTCGGCGCGGGCCGGGGCGTGGTCCGCCCGCAGCTCCAGCGCCCGGCGCCACTGGGCGACCGCCGCCACGTCCTCGCCCCGGGCCGCGAGGACGCGGCCCATCGCGGTCGGGGCCTCGGGGTCCTGCGGGTCCACCTTCTGGAGGCGAAGGGCCAGGAGCCAGGCGAGGTCCAGGTTGCGGCGGGCGAGGGCCACGCGCAGGAGGACCCGGGCGGCTCCCGCCGAGCCCGGGTCGCGGAGCAGGGCCTCGCGCGCCAGCCGGACGGCGTCGTCCTGCAGCCCGGCCTGCTCTGCGAGCGCCGCCAGCCGGGTCCGGGCGAGCGCGTCCTCGGGGAAGCGGCGCAGGAAGTCCTGCCAGGCGGCGGTGGCGGCGCGCGGGTCCTCGGGCTCGGCGAGCAGCGCCCGGTTCGCGGCCGCCTCGCGGAATCCGGGCGCCAGCGCCAGGGCGCGGGCGTAGGCGTCGCCGGCCTCGGCCCTGCGCCCCTGCCGCTCCAGGCAGACGCCGAGGTTGAACCAGGCCTCGGCGATCTCGTCCGGCTCGGCGGCGGCTCGCCACTTCCGCCCCAGGAGCTCCCAGTCGGCGATCTTGAGCTTGCGCTGCTGCTCGGCGGCCGCGACCCCCTCGGCGAAGAGGCGGCGCGCCTGCGCCGAGGGCTCCCCCCCGCGCGGCGGCGCGGGCAGCGGCACCTCGCGCGCGGCGCGGGGAGCCGGGGCGGGGCTCGCCGGCCCGGCGCCTCCGGAAGAGGCACAGGCGGC
>DATBLK010000379.1:0-6823 GCA_036555405.1 Anaeromyxobacteraceae bacterium | reverse complement strand
CCAGGTCGGCGGCCCGGACCGCGACCTCGGCGAGCTCCAGCGCCGAGGCCAGGTGGGCGGGATCGCGCCGCAGCGCCTCCTCGAAGCGCTCCGCCGCCGCCCCGGCGTCGCCGCGCGCCGCGGCCGCGAGGCCGAGCGCGTGGGCCGCTCGCGCCCCGCCGGGCCCCTGCTGCTCGAGCCGCTGGAAGAACCCCTCGGCGCGCGCCACCTCGCCGCGCTGCAGCGCCAGCTCGCCGAGGAGGAAGGCGGCGTCCTGGTCGCGCGGCGCCTTCGCCAGCCAGCGCTCGAGCTCGAGCTCGACGCCCGCCGGCGGCGCCCCCTCGGCGACGGCGGCGGAGACGCGCGCCTTCAGCGTGTCGGCGGCGCGCGGGTCCCGCTTGGCGATCTCGGCGACGAAGGCGCGGGCCCGGCCCTGCGCCTCGCGCGGCGCCCCGGTGCGGCGCGCCATCCAGAAGGCGACCTGGGCGTAGACCCCCTTCGCCTCCCGGTCGGCGGACGAGAGCCGGACGGCCTGGTCGGCGAGGCCCAGCGCCGCCTGCGCTCCCGGCCAGGCGTCCTCGGCGAAGCGCTGGCGCGCCTGATCGAGGAGGCGGGCGCCGGGCCGGTTCGGTCCCACCTGACCGCGCAGCAGCCGGTGGAAGAAGATCCCGTAGTCCGAGAAGCCGGCGCCGAGCCCGGCGGCGAGCGCGGCCGCGCCCGCCACGGCCGGGAGGGCGACGCGCACCCCGCGCGGCAGCCGGGCGAGCATCGAGCGAGGCGCGGGAGCCGCTTCCGGCGCGGCGACGGAGACGCGCGTGCCGAAGGGCACCAGCGGCGCGCCCCGCCGCGCCCCCTCGTCGCTCGCCACCGGCCGGTCGATGAGCCGCCGGATGGCCTGTCCGAAGGCCGGCACCTCGCCGATGGAGGTCCAGTTGCGCTCGTCGCGCGTGACCTCCTCGTTTCCCAGGAGCTCGCCGCGGCCCAGCATCTCCACGACGTCGGCCTCCTGGAAGGGGCCGAAGACCTTGCCGGAGCGGCGCCGCACCCGCCAGCCCGGGCCGGAGGGCGCGGGGCGCCGGGACGCGCGCCCGGTGACCCCTCCTTCCTCGAAGAGCGCCTCGAGCTCCTGCGCGCTGGGGCCGGTGTCGGGCGGCGCCTCGGCGGCCAGCGGAGGCGGTGTGGGAAACGCCGCGGCCGCCACCGGAGCCGCCGCCGCGCCGGCTGCAGCGGCGGGCGGGAACGGGTCGAAGGGTGCGGGCAGGCCCGCCGGCTCTCCCGGCGAGGCCTCGACGAACGGGTCGGCGGGCGGAGGGAGGTCCGGCGCGGCCGGGAGCGGCTCCGCGTCGAACGCGACGGGCGCCGGCACCTCGCCGCCGGGAAGCTCCACCTCGCCGAAGCCGAGCGGCGCGACCGGCGCTGCGGCGGGGGGCGCGGACCGGCCCTCGGGCGCGGGCAGCGGAACCGAGCCGGCGGGCGGCGCCTCGCGCGGCCACTGCTCGCCCGCGAGCGGCGAAGCGAACTCCATCGTGCCGCCCGCGGCCCCCTCGGGCGCAGCGGCCGCCGGGGCTGCGGCCGCGAACGGCGAGTCGAAGCTCATCGTCGACCCCGCCGGAGCGGCGGGCGGGGCCGGTGCCTCCGGCGGCGGGGTCGGGGGCGGCGACCCGTAGGCCATCGTCCCCCCGGGGCTTGCCGCCCTCGGGGCCGGCGGCAGGGGGACCGCCCCGGGGGCCGACGGCACCGCCGCCGGCGGCCGCACCGGGAAGGCCGCCTGACAGCGCGGGCAGCGGACGTTCAGGCCAGCGGCCGGGATCCGGGCGTCGTCGACCTCGTACTCGGCGCGGCAGCTGGGGCAGGCGATTCGCACGACGATCCTGAAGGTCGCGGAGCGTAACACCCGCTGCTTCCGGCCAGCAAGGTCGCGCCGCGACTGGCGATCCCTGCGGCCGCGCCCTCGATCGCCGCCGGCGCCCCGGCGGCGCCCGCAGCCGCGACCCCGACCTCGACCCGTGCTAAGCGTTGCGCATGGGTCGCTCGACCGCCGTCCTCCAGCGGATGCGGGAGTGGTCGCTGTCCCTCGCGGGCCCGGAGGCGCGCGAGCGGCTCCTCCGCCTCCAGGCCCGGGCCCCGCGCAACGAGTACGGCGTCGACCCGTACGGCTTCGACCTCGAGTACGCGATCGCCGCCGTCGCCCCGTTCCTGTGGCTCTACCGGAACTGGTTCCGCGTGCAGGTGCACGGCATCGAGAACGTGCCCCGGAGCGGCCGGGCGCTGCTCGTCGGCAACCACTCCGGCCAGCTCCCGTTCGACGCCGCCATGATCGGCGCGGCCATGCTCGTCGAGCTCGACCCGCCGCGGCCCGCCCGGGCCCTGGTCGAGAAGTGGGTCCCCTCGCTCCCGTTCGTCTCCAGCTTCTTCGCCCGGCTCGGGCAGGTCGTGGGCACGCCGGAGAACTGCCGCCGGCTGCTGGCGGCCGGCGAGCTCCTCCTCGTCTTCCCCGAAGGCGTCCGGGGGCTCAACAAGCCGTTTCGCGAGCGCTACCGGCTCCAGGAGTTCGGCCTCGGGTTCCTCCGGCTGGCGCTGGAGTGCGACGCGCCGGTGGTGCCGGTGGGCGTCGTCGGCGCCGAGGAGCAGTCGCCGAACCTCATGAACCTGGCGTTCCTGGCGAAGCTCCTCTCCATGCCGGCGATCCCGCTCACGCCCACGGTCCTCCCGATCCCGCTCCCCACGCGCTACCACCTCTGGTTCGGCGAGCCCATGCGCCTGAAGGGCGCGCCCGACGACGACGACGTCGTCCTGGAGGAGAAGGTGGGCCGGGTGAAGGCGGCGGTGCAGGCGCTCCTCGACCGCGGGCTCGCCGAGCGCCGGAGCATCTTCGGCTAGCCGTGGCCCCGGACCGCACCACCGAGCCGCCCGCCCCCCCCGGCATGCCGGCGGCGGTGTGCATCACCGGCATCTCCGGAAACCTGGGAAAGGCGCTGGCGCGGCTCCTCCACGGGGAGGCCCGGATCGTCGGCATCGACCGGCGGCCCTTCCCCGAGGCGCCCAAGGACGTGGAGCACCACGCCCTCGACATCCGCAAGAACAAGGTCGAGGAGGTCTTCCGGCATGCCCGCCCCGAGGCGCTCATCCACCTCGGCATCATGCACGACCCGCGCATGCCCCGCTCCGAGGCCCACAGCTTCAACGTCCTGGGCACGACCAAGGTCCTCGAGCTCTGCGCGCGCCACGGGGTGCGCAAGGTGGTGGTGCTCTCCAGCGCCAACGCCTACGGGCCGCGTCCCGACAACTCGAACTTCCTGCCCGAGGAGACGCCGCTCCTGGCCACGGCGCGCCACGGCGACGTCGCCGACCTCGTGGAGCTCGACATCTACGCCCAGTCCTTCGTCTGGCGCCGCCCGGAGATCGAGACCGTGATCCTCCGCCCGGTGCACATCGTCGGGCCGACGGTGCGCAACGCCCCGTCCAACTACCTGCGGCTCGATCGCCCGCCCACGGTGATGGGCTTCGACCCCATGGTGCAGCTCATCCACGAGGAGGACGTCTGCCGCGCCCTCGCCTTCGCCCTCCGGCCCGGCGCGCGCGGCGTCTACAACGTGGTGGGCCCCGGAGAGGTGCCGCTCTCCGCCGCGCTCCGCGAGCTCGGCCGCCGGCCCGTCCCCGTCCCCGGACCGCTGCTTCGCGCCCTGCTGCGGCGCGCCTTCGGCTCCCGGCTCACGAGCTTCCCGCCCGAGGAGCTGGACCACATCCAGTACCTCTGCGCGGTCGACGGCACCCGCTTCCGCGAGCTCGGCTGGTCCCCGAGCCACTCCCTGCGGCAGACCATCCGATCGGTCCTGGCCCCGGCCTGATCCCGGCGCCGGCGGAGCGCGCCTTCCTTCACAGGGCATGGGCGCCGCCGGCACGCTGCCGCTCCGGGGCGCACCCGGGAGCCCTCCCGGGCGCGCCGATCCTGGCACGCGACCTTGCATGGGCCTGGGGGGCTGGAAGCCCACCGAGCCGGAGGAATCGCCGTGAAGCCATCGTCCGTCCGCATTATCCTCGGGGGCATGGGGTCCACGCGGCCCGCGGTCGCCGCCCTGCTTCTCCTCGTCTCCGCCGGCGCAGGGGCCTACGAGCCGACCGGCGAGGTCTCCCTCAACGCCGGAGGGCGTGGCACCGGCGCCTCGTTCGACGAGGAGCGGGTCGTCGGGCCCACCGTCAACCTCTCGCTGACCGAGGGGGGGGCCTGGTCGGGCGACTTCCTGGGGATCACCGTGGACCTCTCGGTCACGCCGGACCGCATCACCGGCTCCAACGTCGACCTCCACGTCGAGGTGACGAAGGGCGAGACCTCGGTGCGGGGAAACCTCTTCGGCCGGCGCGTCCACCTGGAAACCGGGCGAAAGGGCGTCCAGTGGCGCATGGGCAACTGCTCGCTGGACCTCGGCCGGCAGAAGTCGGGTGCGCTCCAGGGAGGCTACGGCTGCGTCGGCGGGAGCTCCCGGATCCCCACCGTCACCGGCGCCAAGATGCGCCTCATCGGCAGGGCGGGGGCCCAGGACGCCCCGTACCCGCAGCTCGTCCTCGCCCTGATGGCGGTCCTGGCGGGGTGACCGACCGGCTGGTCCGGGGCGTCTACCCGGCGTCCGGCTTCCGCGCCGTCCTCGTCCGGGCGGGCGACACCGCCCGGATGAGCCGCGCGCTCCACGGCCTCTACCCCACGAGCGCCCGCCTCTTCGGCGAAGGTCTCGCCGCCGCGCTCCTCGTCGCCGCCCTGCAGAAGGACCGCGGCCGCGTCAACCTCCAGCTGGAGTGCGACGGCCCGGCCCGCGGGCTCTTCCTGGACGCCAGCCCCGAGGGCGAGGTCCGCGGCTACGCCCGGGCCCCCGCAGTCCACTTCCCGGGCGACCCGGAGCGCGGCGCCCGCGCCGCCCTGGGGACGCGCGGCTACCTCTCGGTGATCCGCGAGGCCTCCGCCGGCGGCTTCCAGCGCGGCTCGGTGGAGCTGCTGGAGATGGGCTGGGCCGGCGCCCTGCGCCGCTGGTTCGCCGAGAGCGAGCAGGTGGAGACGGTCCTCGACCTCGCGGTGGTGCCGCGAGGCGACGAGCCGCTCGGCGACGCCGGAGGCCTTCTCGTCCAGAAGCTGCCTGGCGGCGACGCGGCCGCGCTCGACGACCTGCGCGCCCGGCTCGGCGGCGGGGCCCTGCGGGAGGCGCTGGCGAGCGGCCTGACGGCGCAGAGGGTGCTCGCGGCGGTGGTGGGCGAGGGCTTCGAGGTCGCGGCCGACCTTCCCGTCCGCTACGTCTGCGGCTGCAGCGCGGCGCGAGCCCGGGTGGCGGTCTCGGCGCTGGGTCGGGACGGCGTCGAGGAGATCCTCGCCGACGAGCGCCGGGCGGTGGTGACCTGCGAGTTCTGCCGCCGGCGCTACGTCCTCGGCGAGTCCGACCTCCGCGACATCGCCGCCCGGCTCGGCGCCGGGTCCTGATTCCGCACCTCACTTGGATTGACGCTCGAGATCAGCTCACAGCGGCGGCAGTGACGCCGGAGAATCACGGGAACCGGGTGCCGCTGTGAGGGCGGCGGCCGGACCGCGCGGGCCGTGCTAGATTGCTCCGGCAACCGTCGACCGGAGGCGTGCCATTCCCGCGAAGAAGAAGACCCCGGTCCGGCGCCGCCCGCGCGCCGCGGCCCGAGCGCGCCGCAGGCCCCGGGCGCGCCCCGCCGGGGTCCCGCGCGAGCAGCCGCTCGGCGTCGGCGTGGGCGACGGGTTCGCGGTGCTGCGGCTCGGCATCCCGCCCGAGCCACAGCGCCACCGCGCCGTCGAGGTCCGCGAGGTCTCCTGGGCCGAGTTCGGCGAGCTGGCGGGCGAGATGGCGGAGCGCATCGGGGCGCGCTTCCAGCCGGACGCGGTGCTGGGGGTCGTGAACGGCGGGGTCTACATCGGCGGCGCCATCGCCACCGCCCTGAAGGCCGAGTTCATCCCCCTGAAGCTCGACCGCCGCGCCGGCGTGCCCCTGGAGCCCCTCCCGGCGCTCGCCGGCCGCCGCGTCCTCGCCATCGACGACGTGACGGTCTCGGGCCAGACCCTGGCCCGCGCCCGCGCCGCGGCCGAGAAGGCCGGCGCCGCCGAGGTCCGCACCGCCGCGCTGGTGATGCGCCCGCGCGGCAACCGTCCCGACTTCCACACCATGGAGACCGACGACCTCGTCGTCTTCGGCTGGGACTACCAGCTGCAGGCGCCGGGCGGGGCGAGCGGGAGCGACCCGGGGGACGTGGGGGTGTAGAGGCCGCTTGCGCATCGTCATCGGCACCGCCGGCCACATCGACCACGGCAAGACCTCGCTGGTCCGGGCCCTCACCGGCATCGACACCGATCGGCTGGCGGAGGAGAAGCGCCGCGGGATCACCATCGAGCTCGGCTTCGCCCACCTCGAGCTCCCCGGCGGCGCGGTCGCCGGCGTCGTCGACGTCCCGGGGCACGAGCGCTTCGTCCGCTCCATGGCGGCAGGGGCGGGGGGCGTCGACCTGGTGGTGCTGGTGGTCGCGGCCGACGAGGGGGTCATGCCCCAGACGCGCGAGCACCTCGACATCTGCCGTCTCCTGGGCGTGCCCCGGGGCCTGGTGGCGGTGACGAAGAGCGACCTCCTCCCGGAGCTGGGCGCCGACTGGCTGCCGCTCCTGGAGCAGGAGATCCGCGATGCGGTGCGCGGCACCTTCCTCGAGTCCTGCCCGGTCGTCCCCTGCTCGGCGCGCACCGGCGAGGGGCTCGAGGCCCTTCGCCGGGCCATCGCCGCGGCGGCGCGCGACGTCCCGGAGCGCCCGGCGGACGGCCCGCTGTTCCTGCCGGTGGACCGGGCCTTCACCC
>DATBLK010000375.1:0-11497 GCA_036555405.1 Anaeromyxobacteraceae bacterium | reverse complement strand
GCTGACCGTCTACCCGCCGGTGGCCGAGCGCCGCGAGCGGGCGCGTCGGATCGTGGTGAAGGGCGGCCCCGACCTGCCGGTGGCCCTCGCCGGAGCCGGGAGGCGGGTCGTCCTGACCACGCTGGGAGCGCTCCTGCCGCGGGGCTTCACGCGGCGCCACCTGGGGGCCCGGCGGCGCTGATTCCCCACGCCACTTGATGTGACGCTCGAGATGGGGGGTCCCCGCCAGAGGCGCCGCGAGGCGCCGGACCTGGACTCACAGCGGGGCAGTGACGCTGGGGAATCACGGGAACCGGCCGCCGCGGTGAGGGTCGGTCGGTTTGACGCCCGCCGGCCCGGGCCCTATCTCTGTCGGTCGATGGAGCTCTTTCGCTCGATCGCCGAGGCCCGCTCCCTGGCCGGCTGCGCCGTGGCCGTCGGCAACTTCGACGGGGTGCACCTCGGGCACCGCGCCCTCTTCGCGCGGGCCCGGACCGAGGCCGCGCCGCGCGGCGGGAAGGCCGTGGCCCTCACCTTCCACCCGCACCCGGTGCGCGTGCTGCGGCCCGGCCTCCTCCCGCCCTGCCTGACGCCGCTGGCGCGCAAGCTCGAGCTCTTCGCCGCCTGCGGCCTCGACGCGGCGGTGGTCCAGCCCTTCGACGCCGCCTACGCCCGGTCCAGCGCCGAGGAGTTCGTGGCCCGCGACCTCGCCGGCCACCTCGGCGCCGCGGCGGTGGTGGTGGGGCCGGACTTCACCGCCGGGCACGGTCGGACGCGCGTCGAGGGGCTGCGCCCCCTGCTGGAGGCGCGGGGCGCCCGGCTGTCCGTCGTCGACCCGGTGACCAGCGACGGCCTGGTGGTGAGCTCGACGAAGATCCGCGAGCTGCTCCTCGAGGGCCGCGTCGAGGCGGCGGCCGAGCTCCTGGGGCGGGAGCACGACATCGACGGCGCGGCGGTCCGCGGCGCCGGTCGGGGGCGGGGCATCGGCTTCGCCACCGCGAATCTCATGACCGAGGCGATGCTGCCGGCGCGCGGCGTCTACGCGGTGCGCGCCTGGCTCGGCGAGCGGGCGGCCTCCGGTCCGTTCGAGGGCGTCTGCAACATCGGCGTGAAGCCCACGGTGCAGGAGACCGGGCCCGAGGTCGCCGAGGTGCACCTGCTCGACCACGCCGGGACCGACCTCTACGGCGAGCTCCTCCGCGTCGCCTTCGTGGCTCGCCTCCGCGAGGAGCGGCGCTTCGCGTCGGTCGACGATCTCCGCGCCCAGATCGCGCGCGACGCGGCGACGGCGCGCGCGCGGCTGGGCCGCGCCGGGTGACGGCGACGCGCCGCCGCCGATCCGCGCCGCGTTGACCCTGCCGCGAGCCGCCTGCTAGAAGTCAGCGGAGCGCAGGACCCATTTTCGCCAGCGGCGGGGGCGGGAAAGCGATCATGTCCGGAAGGCTCGGCGAGCTCCTCGTTCGGGAGAACCTGATCTCCCTGCAGCAGCTGCAGAAGGCGCAGGAGGAGCAGCGCAAGACCGGCGGTCGCATCGGCTCGCTCCTGGTGAAGCAGGGGGCCATCGCCGAGGCCGACCTCACGAACTTCCTCTCCAAGCAGTACGGCGTGCCGGCCATCAGCCTGAAGGACTTCGACGTCGACGACGAGGTCATCAAGCTCATCCCCAAGGCCACGGCGGAGAAGCACCAGGTCGTCCCGGTGAACCGGGCCGGCTCCTCGCTCATCGTGGCGATGAGCGACCCCTCGAACATCTTCGCCATCGACGACATCAAGTTTCTCACCGGCTACAACGTCGAGGTCGTCGTCGCCTCGGAGCAGTCGATCCGCGAGGCCATCGAGCGCTACTACGCGGAGCGGGGTCCGAGCTACGAGGAGCTCATCAGCGGCTTCGACGACGCCGACGTCGCCGTCATCGAGGAGGGCGAGCTCGAGGGCGACGTCGTCGACCTCGAGAAGAGCGCCGGCGAGGCGCCGGTCGTCAAGCTGGTGAACCTCATCCTCCTCGACGCCATCAAGAAGGGCGCCAGCGACATCCACGTCGAGCCCTACGAGAAGGACTTCCGCGTCCGCTTCCGCATCGACGGCGTGCTCTACGAGGTGATGAAGCCGCCCATGAAGCTGCGGGCCGCCATCATCTCCCGCCTGAAGATCATGGCGTCGCTGGACATCTCGGAGCGGCGGCTCCCCCAGGACGGCCGCATCAAGCTGAAGCTCGGCAAGGGCAAGGAGATGGACTTCCGCGTCTCCGTGTGCCCGACGCTCTTCGGCGAGAAGGTGGTGCTCCGCCTCCTGGACAAGTCCAATCTGCAGCTGGACATGACCAAGCTCGGCTTCGAGGAGCAGCAGCTGAAGGACTTCCTCGAGGCCATCGACCGGCCCTACGGGATGGTCCTGGTCACCGGGCCCACCGGCTCGGGGAAGACCACCACCCTCTACTCGGCGCTCTCCAAGCTCAACGAGGTGTCCTGGAACATCTCCACCGCCGAGGACCCGGTCGAGTTCAACTTCTTCGGCATCAACCAGGTGCAGATGCACGAGGACATCGGCCTGAACTTCGCGGCCGCGCTCCGGAGCTTCCTGCGCCAGGACCCGGACATCATCATGGTGGGCGAGATCCGCGACTTCGAGACTGCCGAGATCGGCGTGAAGGCGGCGCTCACCGGGCACCTCGTGCTCTCCACCCTCCACACCAACGACGCCCCGGGCACGGTGAGCCGGCTCCTGAACATGGGCATCGAGCCCTTCCTGGTCACCGCCTCGCTGAACGCCATCGTGGCCCAGCGGCTCTGCCGCCGGCTCTGCCAGGAGTGCAGGAAGGAATCGGTCTCCGAGGAGCAGGCGCTGCTCGACGCCGGCTTCCCGGCCGAGGAGATCGGCAGCTTCACGCTCTACGAGCCCGGCGGCTGCAAGGCCTGCAACGACCGCGGGTTCCGCGGCCGGGTCGCGGTCTACGAGGTCATGCCGCTGTGGGACCCGCTGAAGGAGCTGGTGATCAACGGCTCTTCCACCGCCGAGCTCAAGCAGGAGGCGATCCGCCTCGGCTTCCGCACGCTGCGGATGAGCGCGCTGAACAAGGCGAAGAGCGGGATGACCAGCCTGGCGGAGGCCATCGGCAACACCGCGCCGGACCGGTTCTAGGCGCTCGGAGGGTCCCGTGGCGAACCTGCACCAGCTCCTCAAGGCGATGGTCGAGAAGGGCGCCAGCGACCTCCACATCACCACCGGCTCCCCGCCGCAGCTCCGCATCGACGGCCGGCTCGTGCCGCTCAAGACCGGGCCGCTCACGCCGGTGGAGACGAAGCAGCTCTGCTACTCCATCCTCACCGACGCCCAGAAGCACAAGTTCGAGGAGGAGAACGAGCTCGACCTCTCCTTCGGCGTGAAGGGGCTCTCCCGCTTCCGCGCCAACATCTTCCTGCAGCGCGGGGCGGTGGCCGGCGCCTTCCGCACCATCCCCTTCAAGATCCTCACCTTCGGGGAGCTGGGCCTGCCGCCCATCGTCGCCGACCTCGCCCGGAAGCCGCGCGGGCTGGTCCTGGTCACCGGGCCCACCGGGTCGGGGAAGTCGACGACCCTGGCGTCGATCATCGACAAGATCAACACCGACCGCCACGAGCACATCATCACCATCGAGGACCCCATCGAGTACCTGCACCCCCACAAGAACTGTCTCGTGAACCAGCGCGAGGTGGGGGCGGACACCGGCAGCTTCAAGAAGGCGCTGAAGTACATCCTGCGGCAAGACCCGGACGTCGTCCTCGTCGGCGAGATGAGGGACCTCGAGACCATCGAGTCGGCGCTCGTCATCTCCGAGACCGGCCACCTGGCCTTTGCCACCCTGCACACCAACAGCGCCGTCCAGACGATCAACCGGATCCTCGACGTCTTCCCGCCCTACCAGCAGCCGCAGGTGCGCGCCCAGCTCTCCTTCGTCCTCGAGGGGGTCCTGACGCAGAACCTGCTCCCCAAGGCGGGGGCGCCCGGCCGCGTGCTGGTGGTGGAGATCATGATCCCCAACCCCGCCATCCGGAACCTGATCCGCGAGGACAAGATCCACCAGGTGTACTCGCAGATGCAGGTGGGCCAGTCGAAGTTCGGGATGCAGACCTTCAACCAGGCGCTGGCCGCGCTCTTCAACCGCCGGCTCATCACCCTGGACGAGGCGCTGGGCCGCTCCTCCGACCCGGAGGAGCTGAAGAACGTCCTCGCCAGCGCGGGCGCGGTCATGCCGGCGCGCCCCGCCGCCGCTCCCCAAGGCCGCTGATTCGACCTGGCCCGATCTTTGCCCTAGACTCTCCGGGAGCGCAGGAGAGAGGACATGGCCGAGGTCGCCGCCACGCAGAGGACCGCACCCGCCCGGGCCCAGGCTCGCCCGGCGGTCTGGATCTGGAAGGGAAAGACCAAGGGAGGCGAGACCCGCAGCGGCGAGATGGAGGCCGCGGACAAGGAGGCGGTGCGGACCCGCCTGGCCCAGATGGGCGTCGAGGCGACGCGGGTGAACCGCAAGCTCACCTTCCCGACCATTCCCGGCCTCGGGGGCGTGAAGATCAAGGACCTCCTGGTCTTCACCCGGCAGTTCGCGGTCATGATCGACGCGGGCCTGCCGCTGGTCCAGGCCCTCGACATCATCGGCACCCAGGCCGAGAACCCCGAGTTCCGGCGCGTCCTCCTGGCCGTGAAGGGCCGCGTCGAGTCGGGCTCGACCTTCGCCGACGCCCTGGGCGAGCACCCCAAGGTCTTCGACGAGCTGTTCGTCCAGCTCGTCCGCGCCGGCGAGATCGGCGGCATCCTCGACACCATCCTGAACCGGCTCGGGGCCTACCTCGAGAAGAACGAGAAGCTCAGGCGGCGGCTCAAGGGAGCGATGGTCTACCCGTCCATCGTGCTCACCGTGGCCGTGGGCGTGACCATCGTGCTCCTCGCGTACGTCACCCCGACCTTCGAGAAGATGTTCAGGGACTTCGGCGGCGCCATGCCCGGTCCGACGCAGTTCCTCATCGACCTGTCGCACGGGCTGCGGAACAACTGGTACATCTTCGTCGGCGTCCCCATCGCCCTGGTCGTCGGCTTCCGGGTCTTCATCGCCAACCCCAAGGGCCGCGTGCTCTGGGACAGGTTCACGCTGAAGCTGCCGGTTTTCGGCCCGCTCGTCCGCAAGGTGGCGGTGGCGCGCTTCACCCGAACCCTGGGCACGCTCCTCTCCTCCGGCGTCCCCATCCTCGACGCCCTGGAGATCGTCGCCAAGTCGGCCGGGAACCGCGTCGTCGAGCAGGGCATCCTCTACGTCCGGGCCCGCATCTCCGAGGGCAAGAACATCGCCGGCCCGCTCGCCGACACCCGCGTCTTCCCGCCCATGGTGGTGCAGATGATCGGGGTCGGCGAGGCGACCGGAGCCATGGACGCGATGCTGAACAAGGTCGCCGACTTCTACGACGACGAGGTCGACGTCTCCATCGCCGCCCTGACGAGCATGATCGAGCCCCTGCTCATGGTCTTCCTCGGCGGCGTGGTCGGCGGCTTCCTCATCGCCATGTACCTCCCCATCTTCAGCATCGCCGGCAACATCAAGTAGGCGGTGGACTCGTCGCCGGTGGCCGTCTCCGAGGCGGCGGCGCTCCCCGCCGCCCGGGTGGCCGAGCCGGCGCGCCCCGAGGACGGCGCGCCGCGGCGCCAGGCCTGGGTCACCCTGTTCCGCCTGGTCACGGTCACCGTGCTGCTCGGCGGCACGGCGGCCTGGCACCGGAGCGCGGGGCTCGGCGAGGCCGCCGAGGCCATCGCCGGGCGGCTCTACACCCTGGTCCTGGTGGTGTACGCGCTCTCGCTCGCCCTGGCGGTCTGGCTGCGGCTCCGGCGCGGTCTGGCCGCCCTGGCCGCGGCGCAGGTGGCGGTGGACGTGGGCCTGGCGACCGCGGTCGTGGCGCTCACCGGCTGGGCGGAGAGCGTCTTCGTCTTCCTCTTCGCCATCGCGGTGGTGACCGGGAGCCTGCTCCTGTACCGGCGGGGGGCGCTCCTGGCGGCTGCGCTGGCGATCGCCGCCTACCTCCCGGCGGTGCTGCTGCTGGCGCCGGTGCGCCCGCCGTCCTCGACCCTCTTCGCCCACGCCGGGGCGCTGCTCGCCACCGCGGCGCTGGCCGGCTACCTCTCGGAGCAGCTGCGCCGCACCGGCGAGCAGCTGGCGGAGCGCGAGGTGGACCTCGCCGCCATCACCGCCCTCCACGAGGCCATCGTCCAGTCGGTCGCCAGCGGGCTCCTGACGCTCGACGCTCGCCACCTGGTCACCTTCCTGAACCGCGCCGGCGAGGAGATCACCGGGCGCCGCGTCGCCGAGGTCGTGGGCCGGCCGGCCGACTGGTTCCCGGCGCTGCCGGCGCGCGCCAGCCGCGACGAGCACGACTTCGTGAACGCCCGCGGCCAGCGGCTCCGCCTCGGCTTCACCGTCTTCCCGCTCCGGGCCCGAGGTGGCGAGGAGATCGGACAGGCGGTCATCTTCCAGGACCTCACCGCCCTCCGGGCCATGGAGGAGCGGGTGGCCCGCAGCGAACGCCTCGCCGAGCTGGGCCACGTCGCCGCCGGGCTGGCCCACGAGCTCCGCAACCCCCTGGCCTCGATGAGCGGCTCGGTCGAGCTCCTCCGGGGGGCGCCGGCGCTCGGCGACGAGGAGCGCCGGCTCCTCGGCATCCTGCTCCGGGAAGCGGAGCGCCTCGACCACCTGGTGGAGCGCTTCCTCGAGTACTCGCGGCCCGGGGCCCCGGCGCGCGTCCGGGCCGACCTCGCCCGGGTGGCCGAGGAGACGCTGGCGGTCTTCTCGCACGACCCGGCGGCGGCGCGGGTCCGGCTCGAGCCGGAGCTCCGGCCGGCGCCGGCCTGGTGCGACGCGGACCAGATGCGCCAGGTGCTCTGGAACCTGCTCCTCAACGCCGCCCAGGCCTCGAGCCGGGAGGGCGAGCCCGGGCACGTGCGGGTGCGCTGCGGGCCGTCGCCCGGTGGCGGGGCGGTCCTCGAGGTCGAGGACGACGGGCCGGGCATCGCCGCCGAGGACCTCCCGCGCCTCTTCACCCCCTTCTTCACGACGCGGGCGCGGGGCAGCGGCCTGGGCCTCGCCACCGTGCAGCGGGTCGTCGACGCCCACGGCGGCGCGGTGGCGGTCGACTCCACGCCGGGGGCCGGGACCCGCTTCACCGTCCGGCTGCCGCCGGCGCCGGCGGCGTAGCTCCGTTGATCGGGCCCCCGGTTCCGGGCCAGGATGCCGCCATGGCCTCGATCCTCGTCGTCGACGACGAGCCCTCGATGCGGGAGTTCCTCGAGATCCTCTTCCGCCAGCAGGGCCACGAGGTCTCCACCGCCGCCGACGTGAAGGGAGCC
The DNA here is from genome assembly GCA_036555405.1 of Anaeromyxobacteraceae bacterium. GTDB lineage: Bacteria > Myxococcota > Myxococcia > Myxococcales > Anaeromyxobacteraceae > DATBLK01. The sequence continues at coordinate 4,156 of DATBLK010000375.1, read as the reverse complement.
CTGGCGCGGGCGGCGCAGGCGCCGCTCGACGTGGTCCTCACCGATCTCCGGCTCGGGCGGGAGTCGGGCATCGACGTGCTCCGCGCCGTGAAGGAGACCTGGCCGGCCACCGAGGTGGTGATGGTGACGGCCTTCGCCACCACCGAGAACGCCGTCCAGGCGATGAAGCTCGGCGCCCACGACTACGTCCTCAAGCCCTTCAAGGTCGACGAGCTGAAGCTGGTGGTGCAGAAGGCGCTGGAGCACCGCGCCCTGGTCGCCGAGAACCGCGTCCTGCGCCACCGGGCCGGGGTGCGCGCCGCCGTCGGGGAGATCCTGGGCGAGGCGCCGGCCATCCGCGAGGTGCGACAGCTCGTGGAGAAGGTGGCGCAGGCCCGCACCACGGTCCTGGTCACCGGGGAGAGCGGCACGGGCAAGGAGGTCGTGGCCCGGGCCATCCACGCCCACGGGGGCCGCCGCGACGAGCCCTTCGTGGCCATCAACTGCGGCGCCATCCCCGAAGGGCTCATCGAGAGCGAGCTCTTCGGTCACGAGAAGGGGAGCTTCACCGGCGCCGGCGAGACCAAGCCGGGGCTCTTCGAGGTGGCGGGCTCGGGGACGCTGTTCCTCGACGAGGTCGGGGACCTGCCGGCCCCGGTCCAGGTGAAGCTCCTCCGCACCCTCCAGGAGAGGAAGATCCGCCGCGTGGGCGGAAAGGCCGACATCGCCGTCCTGGCCCGCATCGTCGCCGCCACCAACCGCGACCTGGATGCGGAGGTGAAAGCCGGCCGCTTCCGCGAGGACCTCTACTACCGCCTCAACGTCATCCAGATCCGGATGCCGCCCCTGCGCGACCGGCGCGGCGACATTCCCTTCTTCGCCGACCACTTCCTCGACAGGTTCGCCACCGAGGCCGGCCGCCCCCGCCCGGCCCTCCACCCCGAGGCGAGCCGGCTCCTGGCAGCCTGGGGCTGGCCCGGCAACCTCCGCGAGCTCGCCAACGTCCTGGAGCGGGCGGTGACGCTGTGCGAGGGCGGGCAGGTGGGCCCGGAGCTGTTGCCCCCGGCGCTTCGCGGTGCGGTCGGGCCGGCGCCGTCCCCTGCCGAGCTGCCGGCCGAGGGGCTGGACCTCCAGGCCCACCTCGACGCCGTGGAGCGCCGCATCCTGGAGCAGGCCCTGGCCCGCAGCGGCGGCGTGCGCACCGAGGCGGCGCGCCTGCTGGGACTCACCTTCCGCTCGCTGCGGTACCGGCTGGCGAAGTACGCCATCGATTGAACGTCGAGCGGGACGCGCCCCTCACCCACGCCCGTCGCCGGGGAAGGCGATTCGCCCTCTCCCCCGCCGGTACGGGGGAGAGGGCCCTCCGGGAAGCCTCTCCTTCCGACTACCCTCGCCCCCGCGCAGCGGGGGAGAGGGTCGGGGTGAGGGGGGCTACTGACACGTCGTCGGGTCCACGTGGCGGCACTGGTGCAGCTGGCGCGAGACCTCGAGCCAGTAGACGGGCTCCATGAGCTCGCTGCGGGTGCCGAACGCCTTCTGGCCGGGCGCCGCGCCGGCGTCGAGGGTGAGCACCGAGTAGGTCACCGTGCCGTCCTGCCCGAAGGCGATGCGGGTCCTCGGTCCCACCGGGGCCGCGATGCTGCTGTGGAGCTGGGCGGTGTAGACCTTGCCGTCGTCGGCCGCGTAGCCGCAGGCGGCGGTGGGCGTCCCGGAGACGAAGTGGGCGGCGTAGGCGTTCACGATGGGCTGGCCGCCGCCGGCGACGCAGGGGTCGCCGCCGCCGCCCGTCAGCGTGGGGCGGAAGCCGTTCCAGGGGACGCAGCCCTGCACCACGTTGGCGCCGGAGCCGGTCTTCTCGTCCCACCAGGGCGGCGCCGTGGGGCAGGTGGCGGTGGGGCAGCGGACGCCGTACTCGTAGAACCACCCGGCGTCGAAGGTGCCGGCCTCGCACTTCGCCCCGGCTGCGCAGGTCACGGTGACGCCCGTGGTCCGGTTGGCTGCGTTGGCGGTGGCGATGGCCTGGGTCGTCTCCACCAGCGTGCAGGTTCCGCTCCCGTTGTCGACGGGCCCGGTGCAGCCGGCGAAGGGGACGTCGGTGAAGCGGTTCTGGTCGAAGGTGCGGGCGCTGGCGGCGTCGCCGAACACCTTGTGCGGGTCCTTGCCGTAGCTCCAGACGCCGTAGAAGCGGCTCTTGGGGCGCTTCGCCGGCGCGCCGCCGGCGGTGATGGGCACGCCGGTCGCGCCGATGGTGGGCGTGGGGTCGGGGCAGGTCGCGGTGGCGGCGTCGCAGCTCATCGAGGCGCTGAGGCTCGTGGTCCCGGTGCCGGGCCCGCAGTTGAAGGAGAGGGTCTCGCTCCCGGTGTAGCTCCCGGCCACGCACGCCGGGGCCGGGCCGCAGGTGCTGGCGTGGGTGACGTCGGTGAGGACGCCGCCGGTGCAGGTGAACTGGCGGGTGACGTTGCAGGAGTCCGGGAAGGTGTCGCTGGTGGTGGCGGTGACGCTGCAGCCCGCCTGGCAGCAGGCCATGACGTCGTCCTGGCCGCAGCTCGGGGCCTCGCCCTTCAGGAACTGCTCGCGGTTGCCGCTGCCGATGAAGGTGCGCAGGGTCCGCGAGGCGCCCTCGTAGGCGTTGGCGGTCATGAAGTAGAACTCGCTGCGGGAGCGCAGGTCCATGGTGTCGGCGCCGCTGCGCTGCTCCTCGAAGGCCCGTGCCGCGAACCAGTTCGTCACCTGGCCGCCGCCGCCGACGACGCCCGGGTCGTGGAAGCGGGCCACGAAGAGGTTCCCGCCGAGGTCGCCCCAGGTGGCGGTGTCGAAGAAGCCGTCGTTGTCGAAGGCCGCCTTGGCGGTGTCGCCGACGTCGACCAGCCCCACCGCCCCGGGCACCGGGAGCATCGCCGCGCCCGCCGGCGCCCCGGTGACCGACCGGAAGTCGGCGTCGGTGTAGCGCCACAGCGTCTGGCCGGTCCAGGCGTCGAGCATGAAGACCGCGCGGCCGCGCGTCAGGGTCGGGTCGTAGCCGCCGTTCAGCATGACGATCCAGCGCTCCTCGAAGCCCCGGCTCGTCGGGTCGTTGCCGGCGCCCCCCGCCACCTTGAGCTTCACCGGCCCGACGGGAGGGGGCCGCGGCGCGAAGTCGGTCCAGGAGTAGCCGACCCACTGCGCGTCGCTGGAGCCCGGCTGCGGGAAGGCCCAGAGGACGGTCGGGGCGAGCGGGTCGGTGACGTCGAGCGCCGTCCACTGCGTCCCGCCGGACTGCTCCGGGATCACGGCGACGGTCTTGAACTCGTTCCGGTTCTTCACCCCGTCGCCGTTCAGGTCGACCCAGACGTCGCGGACCATGATGGAGCCGTCGGCCAGGTACTGGTGGGCGAAGACCGAGTCCTTGAGCTTCGGCAGGAGGTCGGGCGGGATGAAGGCCCAGCGCTCCTCGCCGGTCCCCGAGGAGTAGACGTCGTCGAAGCTCGTCGCCGAGGCGGCGACGTCGAGCGTGCCGGCGTCGAAGGCGTGCACCAGGCCGTCGTTCGCCCCCGCCAGCACCACGCGGGTCCGGGCCTCCTGGTCGAGCCGGTAGCGCTGGTAGGCGTCGATGGGGTTCCCGAGCGCGTCGACGAAGCTGCGGTCGATGGAGGTCTGGTCCGGCAGGTCGGTTGGGCTGAAGATCGTCGCCACGCACTGGTTCTCGAGGCCGGTGAGGCAGGGGGCCTCGCGGGCCGGGACGCGGACCTGGACCGGGGAGGAGTGGAAGATGTCGCCGAGCTTCCAGAAGGAGGCCTGGGCGCCGCGGCCGTCGTTGGCCCGGTCGCGCTCCTCGCCGTCGACGCCGCCGGGGCACTTGGCGGCGTTGCTCGGGTTCGCGGGACCGGCGCAGCCGTCGCCGTCCTGGTCGGTCACGTCCCAGCCGCGCACGTAGTGGATCACCTGCTCGGCGCACTGCGTGGTCGCGGCCGCCGGCCAGCCCGGGCCCGGGACCGGGCAGGCCGGGAGCGGTGCCGAGCCACACACTCCGATCTTCTTCAGGAGGCCGGCGCAGGTGGCCTCGCCGAGGTTCAGCCAGGGCGCGAGGACGTTGGCGTTCGCCGAGGTGAATGCCACGCGCGCTCCACCCACCCAGGTCCAGATGTTGCGCGGGCTGGCGCCGGACTCGCTGGCGCTGCGGTAGCCGGGCTTGCTCGGG
>DATBLK010000374.1:0-2792 GCA_036555405.1 Anaeromyxobacteraceae bacterium | reverse complement strand
CGCTCCCACGAGCTGGGGAAGCGCTTCCTGGAAGCGAGGGAGGACGAGGACTGAGAGAGAAGGGAGCCGACACGGTGGAGGTGATGACGCCGCCGATCACCGCGATGGCCATCGACGAGCGGAACTCGCTCCCCGTCATCTCGTGAACTCGCGGTCGGCCGTGTCCAGGAAGGCCTTCACGTCGAAGGATCCGTTGTTGGCGATGACCACCGTGGCGATCCCCGCCGAGCGGTAGACCCGCATCTCCGCGTGGAAGCCGGCGCCGCCGCCCTCCTTGAAGAGGAAGCTGCCCGCGCTTCCGGGTGCCACGTGCCAGCCCATGGTGGTCTCGACGGGCTCGCCGGCGTTGTTCCTCTGCTGCTCGAAGAACAGGGGCCGGGTCCCAGGACCCAGCAAGGCGGACTCGTCGCGCAGCTGGTCCTGCAGGAATCGCCCCATGGCGCGCGCCGATGCCACGATCCCTCCGAACGCGGCTCCGTCGAGGTGATTGTCCTTCACGTGCAGCCATTTCCCCTCGTACTCCCCGACGAACTTCCGGTCGATCAGGAACGGCTTCAGGAGGTTCGAGAGCGACCACTTGGGCAGGTAGCCCTTGGCGTGGTGCTCCCGGGCGGGGATGACGAAGCCCATCTCCGCGGGCGAGAGTCCCAGCCTGGCGAACACATTGGCCCTGACGTATTCCTGGTAGGGGATGCCGCTCGCCTTCTCCACGGCCCGGCCCAGCAGCCAGTAGGAGATGTTCGAGTAGGCGTACCTCTCGCCAGGCGCGAAACGCAGCGCCGGGCTCTCGGCCAGTCGCCGCGCCAGCATCTGCTTCTCGTCGTGGGAGGCGTGCTCATCGGGGAGGTGGACCCACCTCAGCGGGATGGGATTCGGGATCCCCGAGGTCTGGGCGAGCAGGTGACGAATGGTGAGCCGTTCGCCGTAGGGGATGTCGGGGAGCAAGGCCTTCACCGGGCCGTCGAGCTGCAGCGCCCCTCTCTCCACCAGCTGGAGCACGGCGGCCGCGGTGACGGTCTTGGTCATCGAGTAGGCCATCATCGTCGTCCCCGGCTCGAGCGGCCGCCGAGCCGCCAGGTCGGCCCATCCCGCGGCGCCGTCGAAGACCGTGGAATCGCGGCTCACGACGACATACTGGATGCCGGGGCAGTCGCCGGCCGCGACGGCCGAGTCGAGACGCGTCCGCGTCGACTCCAGGTTCCCGATCGCGCCCTTCATCTGGGCTCGCCCCCCCGGCGACGCAGCGCCGCAGGCTGCCGTCGCGAGGAGCACGAGACCGCGCCGCCGAGCTCTCGCGGCGTGTGGACTGCGCTCGGTGCCGGTCGCATCGGGCTGCATCGAGCCTACTCGCTCGTCTCGCAGGTGGCGTAGCCGCAGGCCTGGCAGGTGGAGCAGCCGCCGGTCCGCGCCAGGCGCGCCCCGCACTGCGGGCAGGTGCCGTCGGCGAGCCCGCCGGTGAGCACCTGCCCGCGCCGCGAACCGTCGCGGTACACGGTGATGCCCTTGCAGCCCAGCCGGTGGGCGAGGAGGAAGGCCTCGCGGACCTCGGCGGCGCCGGCCCCGCGGGGAAGGTTCACGGTCTTGGAGACGCCGTTGTCGACGTGGCGCTGGAAGGCGGCCTGCATCCGCACGTGGGCCTCCGGCGACACGTCGTGGGCCGTGGCGAAGAGCCTCTGCACCGCCTCGGGAACGCCGGCGACGCCCCGGGCGTGCCCGCTGGCCCGGATGGCAGGGAGTGCCGATTCGGCCCCCGCGGAGCGGAGCCGCGGAAGCAGCGCCGGGTGCTCCTCGGGCAGGGCCACGCCCTCGAGGGCCCGCCGGACGTAGGCCACGGCGAAGAGCGGCTCGATGCCGGAGGAGCAGCCGGCGATCACCGAGAGCGTCCCGGTGGGCGCCACGGTGGTCACGGTGGCATTGCGGCGGGGCCGCCGCCCCTGGCGCGCCGGCGCGCTCCCGGGCCACCCCGGGAAGGCGCCTCGCGCTGCGGCGAGCCGCTCGCTCTCGGCGTGGGCCTCGGCGGCGACGAAGCGCATCACCTCGTCCGCGAGGGCCAGCGCCTCCGGGGCGTCGTAGGGAACGCCCAGCGACACCAGGAGGTCGGCCCACCCCATGACCCCGAGGCCGATCTTCCGGTTGCGCCTCGACACCTCCGCGATCTGGGGGAGCGGGTGCGAGGTGGCGTCGAGGATGTCGTCGAGCATCCGCACCCCGTCGCGGGCGCAGAGCCCCAGCGCCGGCCAGTCCACGGCGCCGCCCCTGGCGAAGCGCGCCAGGTTCACCGATCCCAGGGTGCAGGCCTCGAAGGGGAGCAGCGGCTGCTCGCCGCAGGGGTTCACCGCCTCGATGGCGCCGAGCTCGGGGGTGGGGTTCGCGGCCTCGACCCGGTCGAGGAAGAGGAGCCCGGGCTCGCCCGAGGCGGCGGCCGCCGCGGCGATGCGCTCCAGGAGCGCCCCGGCCTCCACCTCGCGAACCACGGCGCCGCCCCTCGGGTGGCGAAGCGCGAAGCGCTCGCCCCGCACCGCGGCCGCGACGAAGTCGTCGCCCGCCGCCACCGAGAGGTTGAAGTTCTCGAGGCCCGGCCCGCGCTTGGCGTCGACGAACTCCTCGACGTCGGGGTGGTCGACGCGCAGCACCGCCATGTTCGCGCCGCGCCGGACCCCGCCTTGCCGGATGGTCTCGGTGGCCGCGTCGAAGACCCGGATGAAGGAGAGGGGCCCGCTGGCGACGCCGTGCGTGGTCCGCACCACGTCGCCCCTGGGCCGCAGGCGCGAGAAGGCGAACCCGGTCCCGCC
>DATBLK010000348.1:0-6905 GCA_036555405.1 Anaeromyxobacteraceae bacterium | reverse complement strand
CGCTCCCGCTCGCGGAGCCCGCGCTCCAGGGCGTCGCGCGAGAGCGCCACCTCCACGGCGGTGAGGAGCTCGGTCGGGCGGAAGGGCTTCACGAGGTAGCCGTGCGGGCCGGCCGCCATGGCCCGGGCCACGGTCTCCGGGTCGCCGTGCGCCGTGAGGAACACCACCGGCACGCCGAAGCGCTGCCGGAGCCGGTCGGCGGCCCAGACGCCGTCGCCCTTCCCCTCGAGGCGGATGTCCATCACCACCACGTCGGCCGGCGCCCGCTCCGCCTCTGCCAGAGCCTCGTCCGCCGAGGCGGCCGTGCCCACGGAGTATCCCTGTCCCTCCAGCGTGAGGGCGATGTCGGCCGCCACGATGCCCTCGTCCTCCACCACCAGGACCCGGGGGGCGGCGGGAGCCAGGAGGCGCGCGCGGGCGGGGCTCAAGCCGACACCTCGAAGTCGAGGCGGACGGTGGTGCCGGGCGGGCCCGTCACGGCGAGGTTCGCCCGGAGCTGCCGCGCCAGCGTGCGGACGAGGTCGAGCCCGAGGTGCCCGGCGCGGTCCTCGCTCTCTCCGGGCGGGATCCCGACGCCGTCGTCGCTCACCGACACCGCGACCCGGCCGCCGGCCTCGCAGGCGGTGCGGACGACGACCGTTCCCCGTCCGCCGGGAAAGGCGTGCTTGAGCGCGTTGGTGACGAGCTCGCTCACGATGAGCCCGCAGGGGACGGCGACGTCGAGCGGCATCCGGGCCTCCTCGGCCTCGACGCGCAGCGAGACCCCGCCGCCGGGCGGCGCCCAGGCGGCGAGGAGCTGGTGCGCGAGCGCCTCGAGGTAGGCCCCCAGGTCGACGCGCCCGAGGTCGCCGGCCTGGTAGAGCAGCTCGTGGGCCAGCGCGATGGCGTGCACCCGGTCCTGGCTCTCGGAGAGCGCGGCGCGGTTCGAGACCACGGCGCGCGCCTGCATGCCGAGGAGGCTCGAGATCACCTGGAGGTTGTTCTTCACCCGGTGGTGGACCTCGCGGAGCAGGGTCTCCTTCTCGCGGAGCGAGCTCTCGAGCCGCGCCGCGGCGCGGCGGCGCTCGGTGATGTCCACCACCGTCGCCAGGACGTAGGTGCCGAGGCCGGTGGCGATGGGGTTGAGCCCGATCTCCACCGGGACCTCGGTCCCGTCCTTGCGGCGGCCGAAGAGGTCGCGCCCCGCGCCCATGGGCCGGGCCTGCGGCGCGCCGTGGAACGCGGTCCTGAGGGACGTGTGCCCCGCGCGGAACCGGTCGGGGAGGAGCATCTCCACCGGATGGTGGACGAGCTCCTTGCGGCTGTAGCCGAAGAGCGCCTCGATCTGCGCGTTCACGAGCGCGATGAGGCCCCGCCCGTCCACCATGAGGATCCCGGCGGGCATCGCCTCGACCACCGCGTAGAAGATGTCGGCGGAGACGCCGGGCAGCGGCGCCGCCGACCACGACGTTCCACTCTGTGTCTTATCTCCCACCCGACCCCCGGCTGCCCGGGATATGTCCGCGGGTGCGTGTCCGATCAAGCGGGCCGAGGCTGGCGGCGACCGGACGGCCCGGACGGGGCGTGCCGGGATGAGATGAGGGTGGGCGGCCGCTAGATGGTGTCCCAGGCGTACGCCTCGCGCCCGAAGGCGTCGTCGGCGAGCTCCTTCACCACCTCGTCGTCGTTCACGTCCATGCGCCGGAAGTTCCCGCGGATGCGGCCCCGGACGCGCCGGGCCACCACCTTGAGGAGCCCGAGCTCGCGCCTCGCGCCGTCGGACCCCTTCTCCTCCACCGCGGCGTTGACGCGGGACATCGTGCTCGCGAGCACGAACTGGTCGACGAGGACGTCGGCGAGGCGCCGGAGCGCGAACTGCTTGTCGACGATGGCCCGGCCGTGCTTGCGCAGCACCCGGTCCGCCGCCCAGGCGAGCTCGCGGGTGTGCTCCTCGAACTGCTCCTGCGCGTCGCGGAGCGAGGGGTGGAGGAGCGTCCAGGCCCGCTTCTCGCCCACCAGGCCGGTCAGCACCGAGGCCTGCTTCATCGCGTAGTCGCCGAGCACCCCGAACCCCTTGATGGGGTCGTGGAGCACGTCCTTCATGCTGTGGGCCACGTCCTTGAGCTGCGCCGCCACCCGGTTCATCGCCGTGAGGGCGATGAAGAGCCGCAGGATCTCGTTCGTGCCCTCGAAGATCCGGTTGATGCGGCAGTCGCGCACCACGCGCTCGTAGGGGTACTCGCGCATGTAGCCGTTGCCGCCGGCGATCTGCAGCGCCTCGTCGGCCGTCCGCCACAGGGCCTCGGTGGCGTAGACCTTGGAGATGGCCGCCTCGACCGCGTAGTCCTGGTAGCCCTGGTCGATGATGCCGGCCACCATCGCCACCGCCGATTCGGCGGCGTAGCAGTCGGCCACCATCTCGCCCACCTTCTGCTTCACCAGGCCGAAGTCGGCGATGGGCCGGCTGAACTGCTTGCGCTCGTTCGCCTGCTTCGTCGCCAGGGCGATGAGCCGCTTCATCCCCCCGACGCAGCCGCCGCCGAGGCCGGTGCGCCCGGCGTTGAGGATGCGCATCGCGGCCTTGAAGCCCATGCCGGGCTCGCCGAGGACGTGGTCGTGCGGCACCTGCACGTCCTCGAAGTGCACCGTGGTCGTCGAGGAGGCGCGGATGCCCATCTTGTCCTCGTGCGGCCCGACGGAGACGCCCTTCATGTCCCGGGTGACGACGAAGGCCGTCATCTGCGCCTTGCCGTTCACCTGCACGTCGGGCGTCTTCGCGAACACCGTGAAGAACTGGGCGATGCCGCCGTTCGTGATCCAGAGCTTGTCGCCGTTGAGCGTCCAGGTGTCGCCCTTGCGCACCGCGGTGGTGCGCACCGCCGCCGCGTCGGACCCGGCGCCGGGCTCGGTGAGGCAGAAGGCGGCGATGAGCTCGCCGGTGGCGAGCTTCGGGAGCCAGCGCCGCTTCTGCTCCTCGGTGCCGAAGAGGAGCAGCCCGCGCATCCCGATGGAGCTGTGCGCCCCCACGGTGAGCGCCACCGAGCCGTCGTGCTTCGAGATCTCCTGGAGGGTCCGGGAGTAGGCCGTGGAGCCGAAGCCCAGGCCGCCGTGCTCCTCGGGGATGACGAGGCCGAACAGGCCGAAGCCCTTCAGCTCCTCGATGAAGTCCCCGGGCATCTCGCCCCGGACGTCCCACTCGCGGAAGTCCTTGGCGCGGGGTCCGAGGAGCTGGTTCACCGACTGGAGGACCTGGTCGAGCATCTCCTTCTCGGCCTTCTTCATCTCCGGGAAGGGGACGACGATCTCCTCCTCGATGCGGCCCATGCACAGCGACTGGACGAAGCTGGCGGTCTTCTTGTCGAGCTCGGTCACGCGCGCCTCCGCTGGGAGTCCTATCGCGCGGACGATAGCAAATCGTGACGCGCTGCGTCCAGAGGGATTGATTCCGGAGTCAACGCGGCCACCCATCGCGCCCGAGCTGGGGCTCCCGCCGATCCCCTCTCCCCCGCAGGGGGAGAGGGCCAGGGTGAGAGGGGCCTACCTCTCCACGCCCCGCGGGAAGCTCCCCTTCTCGATCCGCTCCAGCCCGCCCATGTACGGCCGGAGCGCCGGCGGCACGAGGACCGACCCGTCGGCCTGCTGGTAGTTCTCGAACACCGCCACCAGCGCCCGCCCCACCGCCACGCCCGAGCCGTTGAGCGTGTGGCACAGGCGCGGCTTCCCCTTCTCGTCCCGGTAGCGCACCCGGATGCGCCGCGCCTGGAAGTCGTCGCAGTTCGAGACGCTGGAGATCTCCCGGAAGGTCTCCTGCCCCGGGAGCCAGACCTCGAGGTCGTAGGTCTTCGCCGAGCCGAAGCCCATGTCGCCGGCGCAGAGCAGCACCACCCGGTGGTGGAGGCCGAGCCGGCGCAGCACCTCGCCGGCGTCCTCGACCATCTTCTCGTGCTCCGCCTCGCTCTCCTCGGGCCTCGCGAGCTTCACGAGCTCCACCTTGTGGAACTGGTGCTGGCGGATGAGGCCGCGCGTGTCCTTGCCGGCGGCCCCGGCCTCGGCCCGGAAGCAGGGCGTCCAGGCGCAGTAGCGGATGGGGAGCTGCCCGGCCTCGAAGATCTCGTCGCGGTGCAGGTTCGTGAGCGGCACCTCGGCGGTGGGGATGAGGTAGAGGGGGTGCTCCCCCGCCGTCCGGAACAGGTCCTCCTCGAACTTGGGGAGCTGGCCGGTGCCGGTCATCGTCTCCCGAGTGACGAGGTAGGGCGGGAGCACCTCGGTGTAGCCCCGGGAGACGTGGACGTCGACGAAGAAGCTCGCCAGGGCCCGCTCCATCGCCGCCGCCGCCCCCTTGTAGACGGTGAAGCGCGAGCCGGAGAGCTTCGCCGCCTGGCGCCACTCGAGGACCCCGAGCGCCTCGCCCAGCTCCCAGTGGGGCCGCGGCGGGAAGTCGAAGCGCGGCGGCGCGCCCCAGCGCGAGACCTCGCGGTTGCCCGACGGGTCCTGCCCGTCGGGCACCGAGTCGTGGGGCGGGTTCGGGACGAGGAGCAGGAGCTTCTCGATCTCCGCCTCCACCTCGCCGAGCCGCTTCTCCTTCAGCCGGACGTCGTCGCCGAGGGCGCGCGCCTCGCCGCGGGCCTTCTCGCCGGCGACCCGGTCGGTCTTCATGAGCTGGCCGACACGGGCGTTCAGCTCGGCCTGGCGCTTCTTCTGGCCCTCGAGCGCCAGGTTGAGGGCGCGGCGCTCCGCCGCCAGCGTCTTCACCGGCGCGAGGAGCGCCGTCGCCTCGGGGCCCCGGCGCGCCAGCCGCCGCTCGAAGCCCTCGGGATCCTGGAGCACCGCCTTGAGGTCGAGCATCGCTTCCTTTCCCGCGCCCGCGGCGAGCCCGACATCTATTCTTTAACCTCTCCGCCGGGCAAGGGTTTTCCCGGACGTGGACGCCGCGAACAAGATCTCCCTCGCCCGCGTTCCATCGTTGAGGCTCGTGGGGGGAGGCGACGCGGTGGCGAGCGACGACGAGCTGGTGCAGGACTTCCTCTCCGGCCGCGAGTCGGCCTTCGCCGAGCTGGTGCGGCGCCACGAGCAGGCGGTGCGCTCGGTGGTGCGGCGCTACGCCGAGCGGCCCGACGACGTCCTCGACCTGGCGCAGCGCGCCTTCCTCCGGGCGCTGCAGGCGGTGCGGCGCGCCCGGCTCCTGCCCTTCCGCAGGGCCGGGCCCTTCCGGCCGCTCGTCCTCCGCATCGCCGTGAACCTCGGCAAGAACGAGGCCCGCGACGCCGCCCGCTGGCGCCGCGCGCCGCTCGAGGCGCTCGACGGCGGCGGCGACGGGTCCGTGGCCCCGCGGGGCACGGCCGGGCTCGAGGAGGCGGAGCGAGCCCGGGCGGTGAAGGCCGCGGTGGAGCAGCTCCCGCGGCGCCAGCGCCAGGTGCTCCGGCTCCGCGTCGACGCCGAGCTCCCCTTCGCCGAGATCGCCCAGGCGCTGGGCATCACCGAGAACAATGCCAAGGTCCACTTCCACCACGCGGCCAGGCGACTCGCCGCCATCGTGGCCCGGGACGGGGAGCAGACGCCATGACCACCAGCTGTCGCGACCTCGGGCCGCTCCTCGCCGAGATGGCCACCGGCCCCCTCGGCGCCGCCGACCGGGCGGCCGTCGACGCCCACCTCGGCGGCTGCCAGGCCTGCCGCGCCGAGGCGGCGCGGATGGAGGAGGCGCTGCGGCTGGCGCGCGTGGCCCCGGCCGGCGCGGCCGAGGAGGCCCTGGCCCGCGACCTCGCCCGCTCGGTGCTGGCCCAGGCCCGCCCGCGGGCGCGCGCCGGCGCCTGGCGGCTCGCCCTGGCGGCGGCCGCGGGCGCCGCCGTGGTCCTCGCGGTCTCCCTGGTGCCGCCGCGGACCGGGCCGGCGGCCGGGGGCTCCGGCGAGGGCCCGGAGGCCGTGGCGCTCGCCGCCCCGGCGGGCGACGAGGTGGAGGTCGACGACCTCGACCTCGCCGTCGAGGCCGAGGCCTGGCTCGACCTCGAAGGCGACTACTAGCAGCCAACCCGTGGTCCCTCGGGGACCGGAGGAGGAAGTCATGAGGAAGACGTTGCTCGCCCTGGCCCTGGCCGCGCCGCTCGCGGCCCCGGCCAGGGAGCCCGGCCCCGGGCCCGACCGGGAGGCGCGCTCCCAGGAGATGCGGGATCGGATGGAGCGGCGGATGCGCGTCGCCCGCACCATCCACCTCGCCGATGCGCTCGAGCTCGACGAGGCGCAGGCGCTGAAGCTCCGCGACGTCGTGAACCGCTTCCACGAGAAGCGCAGGCCGCTCCAGCAGCAGGCGCGCGAGGCGGCCGAGGCGCTGCGGCGGGCGGCGCGCGGCGACGCCGCCGCGCAGAAGGGCGTCGACGACGCCATCCGGAAGCTCCGCGAGGTGCGCAGCCAGCTGGTGGCCCTGAACGACGAGATGTTCAACGCGGTCGCGAAGGACCTGCCGCCCGACAAGAAGGCCCGGGCGGCGCTGGCGATGGCGAAGATGCGCGACCGGATGGCCGGGCAGATGGAGCGCTTCCGCGAGCGCATCCACAAGTTCCGGTGGCGGGACGGAGGCCCGGGCGGGCCCCGCGGGATGGGGCCGCGCGGGATGGGCCACGGCTTCGGCCCGGGCATGGACCCCGACGAGATGGAGCACGGGATGATGGGCCCGCACTTCGGGATGGGGCCGGAGGGCCCCGGGCTCGAGGTCCACATCGACGGGCCCGAGGTCGAGATCGTGATGGAGGACGAGGACCTCCTGTAGCGGGGGCGCCTCCCTCCCCCTCCGCCGGCGAGGGGACTACACTGCGCGGGTGTCGCCGAGGCGGCGAGCGCCGCGGGCGGGGCCCGGACCATCCGGGTTCGCGCCGGCCTTCGAGGGGCCGGAGGCGCTGACACAGCTCCTCGCCCGCGCCGGCTCGCCCCAC
>DATBLK010000346.1:0-2860 GCA_036555405.1 Anaeromyxobacteraceae bacterium | reverse complement strand
GCGAGAAGGAGCCGTCGGCAGCGGTGTCGGCGCCGCCGGTGTCGAACCCGTTCCACACGAGCACCCGCGCGCCGGCGACCGGGGCGTCGCCGCGGACGTCGAGGATCAGCCCGGCGACGGTGAGCTGCGGGTAGGGCGATGTCGCGCCGTCGCCCGAGGTACATCCGGCGAGCGAGGCGAGACCGACGGCGACGAGGCGGGTTGCGAGCCGGAGGCGGGACATGCCGGCCAGCGTTCGCGGTCGCGCCGGGGGGCGTCAATCCCTCCTTGGCGTGCGGCGAACCGCCTCAGCCGCCTCGGCGCCCGTCCTGGCGCAGGTCGGTCCGGAAGAGCACCTTCCCGGTCTCGGCGTCCACGTCGCTGCGCCATTCGCCGGCGGGCGCCTTCGCCGCCAGGTCCACGCGCCACACCGGGCGGACCGCCCCGCCGAAGGCCCGCCAGCCGCGCGCCGCGCGCGGCGGCCCGCCCGGCACCAGGCCGGGGATGGCCGCCGCCGCGGCACGGACCGCGGCCCTCTCCGAGATGCGCCTCCGGCCGGTCAGGCGGGACGGGACGTCGGAGGCGTTGACGAGGAACACCGCGCCCCTGGCGTCGACGCCGACGGCGAGCCCGCCGTCGAAGAGGGGGAGCCCCGCGATGCGCCGCTCGAAGCGCACCGAGCCCGGCGTCCCCGGCGCGGGGGCGGTCTGGAGGACGAGCTCGTGTCGCGGCGCGACGCCGAAGGCCGCGCCGTGCCGCGCCAGGAAGGCGCGGGCGGCGGCCTCCGGCGTGGCGCCGAGGCCGGGCGCCTCGAATCCCGAGGCGCTCGTCAGGCGCCCGCCGGACGGGGAGCGGATCACCGAGGCCGCCGGGAAGGCGGCCTGGAACTCGGCCAGGCCGCCGCCCAGGGCCGCCGCGAGGAGGAGGAACGGGGCCGGCGCCATCCTGGGCCTACGCCCGGCGCCGCATCCCGGCCCGGAGCCGGAGCAGGCCCGCGAGCGCGAGCCCGAGGGCCCAGGCGGCGTCGCCGCCCGACGCGCACCCGCAGCCCTTCTTCGAGTCCGTCGAGCCGCCTCCCCCGCCGCCTCCTCCGCCGGCCGACACCGTCACGCTGGCGGCGGCCGTGTTCCCGAGCGAGTCCACGACCTGGACCACGTCGGTGACGCTGCCCGTGAGCCCCGCGGTGTAGGCGCCGGTCGCTGCGACGATCGAGCCCCCCGAGGCGTTGGTCGAGAGCGACCAGGTGTACCCCGTGCCGCTGCCCCCCGAGGCGGTGAAGGCCTGCGTCCCCTTCGGCGCCACCGTGGGCGCCGCGGGCGAGATGGAGACGCCGGCGGTGACGGTCACGTTGGCGGTGGCCGTGGCCAGGGCGGCGTCCACGACCTTGACGACGTCGACGACGCCGCCGGTGGCCCCGGCCGTGTAGGCGCCGGTGGAGGCGTTGATCGAGCCCCCCGAGGCGTTCGCCAGGAGCGACCAGGTGAGGGCGCCGCTCGCGCCGCTGGCGGTGAAGGCCTGGGTCCCCTTCGGCGGCACCGTCGCCGCCGGCGGCGAGATGGCGAGGCCCGCGGCGGCCGTCACCGTGACGGTGGCGGTGGCCTGGTTCCCGAGCGAGTCCACGACCCGGACGACGTCGGCGACGTTGCCGGTCGACCCGGCGGTGTAGGCGCCTGTCCCGGCGACGATCGAGCCCCCCGAGGCGTTGGTCGAGAGCGACCAGGTGTAGCCCGTGCCGCTGCCGCCGGAGGCGGTGAAGGACCGCGTCCCCAGCGGCGCCACGGTCGCCGACGGCGGGAAGATCGAGACGCCGGCGGTGACGGTCACGCTGGCGGTGGCCGTGGCCAGGGCGGCGTCCACCACCTTGACGACGTCGGTGACGCCGCCCGTCGCCCCCGCGGTGTAGGCGCCGGTCGCGGCGACGATCGAGCCTCCCGACGCGTTCGTCTGGAGCGACCAGGTCAGGGCCCCGGTCCCTCCGCTGGCGGTGAAGCTCACGCTCCCCTTCGGCGCCACGCTGGGCGCCGGGGGCGAGATGGCGATGGAGCCGCCGCCGGACGGCGGCGTGCACGTCGGGGGCGCGGTTCCGGCCGGTCGGGCCGCGGCTCCCGTCCCCGAGACCACGACCTTGTAGATGTCGAAGCCCGGCGAGCCGCCCACCAGGGCGCTCGGCGAGTCGAAGAGGAGGTACCAGGTGGCGGGGCCGGAGAGCGTGATCGTCGTCGGCGTCCCGCCGGAGCAGGCCTGCGCGAACGGCACGGAGCCGTCGGCGGTCACGGTGGCGTCCAGGGTCGCGGGGTCGATGGCCGAGAGCTGCACCGGCGCGCCGACGCGGCCGTACACGGTGGTCGCGGTCCCGTTCCCGCTGCAGACGTCGAAGGACGAGCCGCCGGCGCCGGTGACGTCGATCACCATCTGGAACGGGGCCCAGCGCAGGCGGACGAACTCCACCTTGGTCTCGCCCGCGAAGACCGGGACCGTCCGGTCGCACCTGTCGAGCTTGCGGCGCTTGGCCACGCAGTCGACGTAGGTGGCGACGGCCGGCTGCCCCGGGAAGAGCGCCGAGGCCGCCGCCTTCATGGTCACCCAGTAGCTGTTCAGCGTCGGGCTCGTGCCGCCGGCGAGCTGCATGGTCTTGTACTGGAGGGCCGGCCCGGCCGCGCAGGCGCCGCCGCAGCCCTTGACCCCGCCGGTCTCGAGCCCCTGGTACACCTCCCAGAAGAAGCCGTTCCAGATCTCGCCGTCGTCGTGCACCTCGCCGTCGAGGCCGTTGATCCCGCTGGCCCCGAAGTGGCTCACCAGGGTGCCGTCGCCCTGGCAGGTCCGGGAGGCGGCGGGGTCGCTCATGTCGCGCATGAACGGCCCGGCCGGCGTCGACCGGGAC
>DATBLK010000308.1:0-6835 GCA_036555405.1 Anaeromyxobacteraceae bacterium | reverse complement strand
ACGAGACCAGCGTCTTCCCCACGCCCGCCTCCGGCGACCAGCCGGGCCGGTTCCGGAACAGGTAGTCGATCGCCACCGCCAGGACGTGGTTCGGGTTCATGAGGCCGACGCTCGGCGTGACGATCCCGTGCCGGTCGGAGTCGGCGTCGTTGCCGATCGCGACCTGGAAACGGTCCTTGAGCCCGATCAGGCTCGCCATGGCGTACGGCGAGGAGCAGTCCATGCGGATGCGGCCGTCGTGGTCGAGCGGCATGAAGCCGAAGGTCGGATCGACCGCCGGGTTCACGACCACCACGTCCAGGCCGTACTCCGCGGCGATGGCGCCCCAGTAGCCGACGCTGGAGCCGCCGAGCGGATCGGCGCCCAGGCGCACGCCTGCGGCGCGAACCGCGTCGAGGTCGACGGCGCTGCCCAGATCCCGGACGTAGGCTCCGACGTAGTCGTGGACCCGCACCCCTGCCCCGGCGCGGGCGCTCGCTCCGGCCGCGCGCCGGACCTCTCGGTTCCCGCCCCGCAGGAGGTCGTTGGCTCGCCGCTCGATCCAGGAGGTGACCCGCGCCTCGGCCGGGCCGCCGCTCGGCGGGTTGTACTTGATGCCGCCGTCCTCCGGCGGGTTGTGCGAGGGCGTGACCACGATCCCGTCGGCGAGCCCGGCGGAGCGGCCCCGGTTCCAGGCCAGGATGGCGTGCGAGACCACCGGCGTGGGCGTGAAGCCGTCGCCGCCGGCGACCCGCGTCTCCACGCCGTTCCCGACGAGCACCTCCAGCGCGGTGCCCTCCGCCGGGCCCGAGAGGGCGTGGGTGTCCTTCCCGAGGAAGAGCGGGCCGGTCGTGCCCTCGCGAGCGCGCCACTCGCAGGTGGCCTGGACCACCGCCAGGACGTGGGCCTCGTTGAAGCTGCGGCGGAGGGACGAGCCGCGGTGGCCCGAGGTCCCGAACGCCACCGCCTGCCGGGGGTCGGAGGGGTCGGGCGCCTCGCCGGCGTAGGCCGCGAGGAGCCGCGGAACGTCGACGAGCATCTCCCGCGGGGCGGGGCGGCCGGCGAGGGGGTGGAGGGACATGCGGCAGATGGTAAGCGACCGGGACCGGCACCGCGAACCCTCCCGGATCGCGGGCGCCGACCGGGCTCCCGCGCCCAGGCGCGGCGGATGGTCACGGGCGCCCGAAGTCGTGGACGGCGCGGTCCGCCGGCGCCATCCTCTGGCTGGCGGCGGCGCGGCAGGAGGCCACACCATGCGACGCGACCCCGATTGGCAGAGCCGGGCCGTGAGCCCGGAGGAGGCGGTCCGCCACATCCCGGCCGGCGCCAGGGTCTTCATCCACGGCGCCTCGGCCACCCCCACCCCGCTCGTCGACGCCATGTGCCGGCGAACCGAGCTCGAGGGCGTCACCCTCTACCACCTGCACACCTCGGGGCCGTGCCACTTCGCCGATCCCGGGAACGAGCGGCGGTTCCTGTCGGTGTCTCTCTTCACCGGCGCGGCGCTGCGGAAGCCCATCGAGGAGGGCCGCGCCGACTTCATGCCCATCTTCCTCTCGGACATCCCTCCTCTGTTCACCTCGGGCCGGCTCCAGCTCGACGTGGCCCTGCTGCAGCTCTCGCCGCCCGACCGCCACGGCTTCTGCACCCTGGGCACGTCGGTCGACACCGCCCGGGCCGCCGCCGACTCGGCGCACATGCTCGTCGCCGAGGTCAACGAGCAGATGCCCCACACGCACGGCAACAGCATGGTGTCCTTCGACCGCCTCCGGGCCTTCATCCACACGGACCGGCCGCTGGTGGAGGCGGAGCCGGCGGAGGAGACCGAGGTCGAGGGCCGGATCGGCGAGATCATCGCCGGCCTGGTGGAGGACGGCGCCACCCTGCAGATGGGCATCGGCGGCATCCCCAACGCGGTGCTGTCGCGGCTGGGCGACAAGCACGACCTCGGCGTGCACACCGAGATGTTCTCCGACGGGCTCATCGACCTGGTGGAGGCCGGGGTGATCACCAACCGGCGCAAGCAGGTGCACCCCGGGCGCACCACGACCAGCTTCGTCTCGGGCACCAGGCGCCTCTTCGACTTCGTGGACGAGAACCCCACGGTCGAGTTCCACCCCTGCGACCGCACCAACGACACCGCGCTCATCCGGCAGAACCCCAAGGTCGTGGCCATCAACTCGGCCATCGAGATCGACCTCACCGGCCAGGTGTGCGCCGACTCCCTGGGCCACCGCATCTACTCGGGCATCGGCGGGCAGATGGACTTCATCCACGGCGCGGCCCTGTCCCCGGGCGGGAAGCCGGTGATCGCCATCCTCTCCACCGCCGCCGGCGGCAAGGTCTCGCGCATCGTTCCCTCGCTCAGGGCGGGCGCCGGGGTGGTCACGACCCGCGGCCACGTGCACTGGGTCGTCACCGAGTACGGGGCGGTGAACCTCCACGGCATGACCCTGCGCCAGCGCGGCGAGGCGCTCGTCTCCATCGCCCACCCGGATTTCCGCGCCGAGCTGCGCCGCGCCCTGGTGGACATCCGGCACTTCCCGGTCGGCGCCTGACCGCGCTCCCTCGGCGTCTCACGGCTCCTGGCGCACCACCTCGGCGGCGCGGCTGTCGAACCGGACGTCGAGGCGCAGCGTCACCGCGAACACGCGCCACCGCTCGAGCGGTGCGGGCAGCCCGGCGGGTCGCGGCGGCCCGGCCAGCTCCTCGAGCGGCCACTCCAGCGACGGCTCGACCTCGGCGAAGAGCCAGTGGGCGTACACGCCGCGCCGCAACCGCACGAAGAGCCGGTACAGGTTCGTCCGCGGCTCGGGTCGCGTCGTCCCCGCCGCCGAGCCGGCCAGGTACAGCGCCGCCCGGCCCGGGTCGAACTCGTGGAGGGCCCCGGCCTCGCTGTACCACTCGACGCCCCGGCTCACCCCGGTGAGGGACGCGCCGTTCGCCCAGCGCAGCAGCGTCCGCGCGCCGAGCGGGCGGTCGACGTCGAGCCCCAGGGAGACCCCGAACCCCTCGCGCCCGGTCCAGAACAGGGCCGGCGAGGCCCGCGCCTCCACGCCGAGGCCGAGGGGCTGCCGGCGCCGCAGGCGCGCGCGGACGAAGGGCTCGGGCGGGAGGCGGAGGCGGACCCCCGACCCCACGTCGGCGACCGTGCCAGCCGTCCGCAGGAGGCCGAGCCGGAGCTCCAGGGCGGCGCGCTCGGCCGCGAAGGCGGGCGAGAGCGCCGGGACCGCGGGGTCCTCGCCCGGCGCGGCCGCGGCGCTCGGGCTCGTCTCGCCGCTCACCACCAGCCGCGCCTTTCCGAGCCAGCCGGCTGCGGCCGGGAGCCTGAGGTCGGCGCGCACCGCCGTCCGGGCGGTGGGCGAATGGACGGACGGCAGGCGCAGCTCGTTCCGCCAGAGCAGGCGCCCGCCGGGCTCGGCGTCGAGGCGGCGCTCGTCCGCGAAGAACCGGTCGAGGCGCTCCGACAGCTCGGCGATGCCGCGCTCCACGAGCGCGTGCGAGTCGTCGACCCAGGTCGCCTGGTCCTCCGGCTCCGCCTCGCGGCCCGCGGCTGGCTCCGGCTCGCCGCCGGCGGCGCCGGGCGCCCCGCAGAGCGCCAGCGCAGCCGCCATCGCCGTCGAGAAACCAGGCATCTCGCTCCAGGGTCCGCGCCGGCCCGAGAGGTCGCCGCCGGCGAGCAGTCGCAGCCTGACAGGAAAGCCCCGACCGCCGCGAGGGAGTCCCTCCCTGCCGGGGCTCCTCCGCCGGGGCAGACGGGGTGGCGCAACCCCTTGACGGGTCGGGTCGGACTGTGTAGTGACGCAGGCTCGTTCACCGCCACTGCCCCCATTCGGGTTCAGGACCGCCATGTACAAGATCGTCCGCCGCGAAGCCTTCTCCGACGTGACCTTCCTCTGGGAGGTCGAGGCGCCCGACGTCGCGCAGTCGGCGCAGCCGGGCCACTTCGTCATGGTCCGCCTCCACGACGGGTCGGAGCGCGTCCCGCTCACGGTCGCGGACTACGACCGGAAGGCCGGGACCATCACCATGGTGATCCAGGCGCTCGGCAAGACCACCCGCGAGATGATGAACGACTACGCGGAGGGCGACTCCTTCCAGGACTTCGTGGGTCCACTCGGCCTCCCGCAGCACGTGGAGAAGGTCGGCCACGTCATGCTCGTGGGCGGCGGCCTGGGCGTGGCCCCGGTCTACCCTCAGCTCCGCGCCTTCAAGGAGGCCGGGAACCGCACCACCGGGATCATCGGCTTCCGCAACAAGGGCCTGGTCTTCTGGGAGAAGAAGTTCGGCCAGTACTGCGACGACCTCGTCGTCTGCACCGACGACGGGACCTACGGGAAGCCGGGCTTCGTCACCGGCGCGCTGCAGGAGCTGCTGGAGAAGGACCGGCCGGACCTCGTGATCGCCATCGGCCCGATCCCGATGATGAACGCCTGCGTCGAGACCACGCGCCCCGCCGGCGTGAAGACCATGGTGTCGCTCAACGCCATCATGGTGGACGGCACCGGGATGTGCGGCTCCTGCCGCGTCACCGTCGGCGGCCAGGTGAAGTTCGCCTGCGTCGAGGGCCCCGACTTCGACGGCCACGCGGTGGACTTCGCCGAGCTCATCGCCCGCCAGCGCCGCTTCAAGAAGGAGGAGGCGCTCGCCAGCCAGGACTACGCGCACGTCTGCAACCTCGAGAAGCAGCTCTTCGAGGAGGAGAAGCGCAACTACAAGAAGATCAAGGAGCTGCCGCCGAAGCAGACCCGGATGCCGGAGCGCGACCACCTCGAGCGCAGCCGGAACTTCAAGGAGGTGAACCTGGGCTACACGCTCCAGGACGCGCTCGGCGAGGCCGAGCGCTGCATCCAGTGCGCCAAGCCCACCTGCATCGCCGGCTGCCCGGTGGAGATCGACATCCCGCGCTTCATCCGCCACCTCGTCGTCCGCGACTTCGACGGCGCGCTCGCCGCCCTCCACGACGCCAACCTCTTCCCCTCCATCTGCGGCCGGGTCTGCCCGCAGGAGACGCAGTGCGAGGCCCAGTGCGTCATCGCCAAGAAGGTCGAGTCGGTGGGCATCGGCCGGCTCGAGCGCTTCGTCGGCGACAACGCCACCCCGCCCAAGGGGAAGCCGGTCCGGCTCTCGCGGTCGCTCGGCAAGGTGGCGATCGTCGGCTCGGGCCCGGCCGGCCTGGCCGCGGCCGCCGACCTCGTCCGCTACGGCGCCGACGTCACCGTCTACGAGGCGCTCCACGTCGTCGGCGGCGTGCTGCGCTACGGCATCCCCAGCTTCCGCCTGCCGCGCGAGATCATCGACCGCGAGGTCCAGTACCTCCGCGACCTGGGCGTGAAGTTCGAGACCAACAAGGTCGTGGGCAAGACCTTCACCGTTCCCCAGCTCCTCGGCGACAGGGGCTTCGACGCCGTCTTCCTGGGCGTGGGCGCCGGGGCGCCGACCTTCCTCGGCATCCCGGGCGAGTTCGCCGGCCAGGTGTACTCCGCCAACGAGTTCCTCACCCGGGTGAACCTCATGGGCGGCGATCGGTTCCCCTACCAGGACACGCCCATCAGCATCGGGAAGAGCGTGGTGGTCATCGGCGCCGGCAACACCGCCATGGACTGCCTGCGGGTCTCGAAGCGGCTCGGCGCCCCCACGGTCCGTTGCGTCTACCGCCGCTCCGAGGCCGAGGCCCCGGCCCGCGTCGAGGAGATCCGCCACGCCAAGGAGGAGGGCATCGAGTTCTTCTTCCTCCACGCGCCGGTGGAGATCTTCACCGACCCGGAGGGCTCGGTGCGGGGAATGAAGGTGCAGGAGATGAAGCTCGGCGACCCGGACGAGAAGGGCCGGCGCAAGCCCGTCCCCACCGGCTCCTTCAAGGACCTGGAGTGCGACACCGTCATCTACGCCCTCGGCACCAAGGCGAATCCCATCATCACCCAGAGCACGCCCGGGCTCTCGCTCAGCAAGTGGGGCAACATCGTGGCCGACGACGTCACCCAGGCCACCAGCCTCCCCGGCGTCTTCGCGGGCGGCGACATCGTCACCGGCGGCGCCACCGTGATCCTCGCCATGGGCGCCGGGCGCCGCGCCGCCAAGGGCATCGGCGCCTTCCTCTCCAACGGCAAGGCGTGGCCGGTGACCCGGGAGCAGGCGGCGGCGTTCCAGCCCCCCCCGCCGGCTCCCGGCGCCGCCGGCGCCGTCGCCACCGGGCCGCAGACCCCCGGCCCCGGCGCCGGCCACACCTGCCCGAAGTGCCGCCGGCCGATGGAGGGCGAGGAGGTGTACCTCTGCTGCGCCGAGTCGGCGCTCGCCTGGCGGTGCCGCGACTGCGCCAAGGTGAGCGAGGGCTTCGCCTTCCCCTACGGGATGTGCCCGGCGTGCGGAGGGAAGCTGGAGGTCCTCGACCCGCGCCGGATCGACGAGGCCCAGTCGCTCCAGGCCGTCCGCACCGCCTTCGAGATCGAGCTCGGCGGGCAGGCCTTCTACACGCGCGCCGCCGCGGAGACGAAGGAGCCCATTCTCCAGGAGCTGTTCGCGAAGTTCGTGGCCATGGAGCAGGAGCACATGGCCACGCTGGCTCGGCGCTACCACGCCGAGGTGCCGGTTCCGGGCGCCGACTTCCGCATCGACCGCGCCGCGGTCTACGCCGGCATCCCCAGCCGGCCCGACGACCCGGCCAACCTCTTCCGCATCGCCATCGCCTTCGAGCAGCGCGCCGTGACGTTCTTCGCCGAGCGCGGGGCCGCCGCTGCCGACGGGTCGGCGGAGCAGCAGCTCTACAAGGAGCTCGCCGCCGAGGAGCAGGAGCACGTCGCCCTGCTCACCACCGAGTACGAGCGCTGGAAGGTCGGGAAGCCGGGGCTGCTCTGAG
>DATBLK010000279.1:0-1850 GCA_036555405.1 Anaeromyxobacteraceae bacterium | reverse complement strand
GCGGTCGACCGCCGGCGAGGGAACGACGGCCAGGCTGCGGCTTCCCGCGGCCCTGGCCCTGAAGGCGGGAGGCAGCTCATGACGGAAACCGTTCGGGAATCGGCACCCAGCATGCTTCTGGTGGACGACGACGAGACCCTGCGAGAGCGGCTGGCGCGCGCGCTGCGCGAACGCGGCTACGAGGTGCGCACCGCCGGCAACGCCGACGAGGCCATGCGCAGGGTGCGGGAGGAGTCGCCGGAGATGGCGGTGGTCGATCTCAAGATGCCGGGGAAGTCGGGCATCGAGCTCCTCAAGGAGATGCGCCAGCACGACCCGGCCACCGAGGTCTTGATCCTCACCGGCTACGGCAGCATCGCCACCGCGGTGGAGGCGACGAAGCTGGGGGCGGTGGGGTACGTGCCCAAGCCGGTCGACGCCGACGAGATCCTGGCCGCCTTCGCGCGGATGCGCGGAGAGCGGCCGCTGGAGAAGGCGGCGCCGGTGGAGACGCCGTCGCTGGCGCGGGCCGAGTGGGAGCACATCCAGCGCGTCCTGTCCGACTGCGGCGGCAACATCTCCGAGGCCGCCCGGCGGCTCGGCATCCACCGCCGGTCGCTGCAGCGCAAGCTCCAGAAGTACCCGCCGTCCCGGTAGCGCGCCGCGCCCCGGCCGCATTAGGAAGGGGGCATGGCCGTCATCGTCGCCGTGCGCGACCTCGTCTTCCGCTCGAAGATCCACGCCGCCGCCGAGCGCCTCGGCGTCGAGGTGCGCCTGGCGCCGCGGGGCACGCCGCTGTCGCAGGCGGCGCGGGAGCTGGGCCCGGGGACGGTGCTCGCGGACCTGAGCGAGCCCGGCGTGGTCGAGGAGGTGTCCGCGGCGAAGCGGGCCGGGGCCGGGCGGGTGGTCGGGTTCCTCGGGCACCTGGAGGTGGAGCGGGCGCGCGCCGCCGCCGAGGCCGGCGTGGACGAGGTGCTGACGCGGGGCCAGCTCGTCCAGCGGCTCGACGACATCCTCAGGTCGGGGTAGGGGTCCTCGAACCCGCGGCCCGGCCGGCCCTCGAACCCTTTGGCGGCGGCGGGGGTCTCACCAACAGCCGGGGCGACGGGAAGGGCCCCGGGAGAAGGGAAGGCGCATGAAGGCGACGGTCGACATCGGCGAAGGCAACTTCAAGCAGGTCGTGGAGAAGGACGGCATCGTCCTCATCGACTGGTGGGCGCCCTGGTGCGGCCCCTGCCGCGCGTTCGGCCCGACCTACGAGAAGGTCGCCGGCGAGCACCCGGACGTCACCTTCGGCAAGGTGAACACCGAGGAGCAGCAGGCCCTGGCCGGCTCCTTCGACATCCGCTCCATTCCCACGCTCATGATCCTGCGGGACCGGGTGCTGCTCTACTCGCAGGCGGGCGCCCTTCCCGAGGCGGCGCTCCAGGATCTCCTCCGGCAGGTGCGCGCGCTCGACATGGAGAAGGTCCGCGCCGAGATCGCCGAGCAGGAGAAGAAGGCCGCGGCGAGCGCCTGACCCGGGCGGCGCCGGGGCCAGGGACCCCGGGGCGTCATCGCGTCGCCACGTGGATCCGCTTGACGTAGACCATCTCCTCGATCTTGTCGGTCGAGCCGTTGAGCCCGCTGTCGCGGATCCCGCCGATGGGCAGGGAGTAGTCGCTGTAGAGCGGGCCCTCGTTGATCACGACGCGCCCGACCGCCAGGCGCCTGGCGATGGACGCCGCCTCCTCCGGATCGCCGAACAGGCTGGCTCCCAGGCCGTAGGGGGTGTCGTTGCCCAGGGTCACCGCCTCCTCGGCGGTGTCGAAGGCGACGAAGGAGCGGACGGGGGCGAAGGACTCCTCGGTCCAGAGGAAGGGCTTCTCCTC
>DATBLK010000171.1:0-3945 GCA_036555405.1 Anaeromyxobacteraceae bacterium | reverse complement strand
CGCCCGGGTACCGGGCGCGGACGGCGGCGGCGAGCCGCCGGTCGATCTCCTCCACGATCTGGAGGTGCCGCGGCAGCAGGCGGCCGAACAGCTCCACGGGCCAGCGCTCGAGCGCCTCGCCGAGCACCGTGTGGTTCGTGTACCCGAACACCCGCTCGGTGATCGCCCAGGCCGGCTCCCACGCGAGCTCTTCCTCGTCGATCAGGACGCGCATGAGCTCCGGGATGGCGACGGCGGGGTGCGTGTCGTTGAGCTGGATCGCCACCTTGTCCGGGAAGTCCTCGAAGCCCTCGTGGACCTTGAGGTGGCGCCCCACGATGTCGTGGATCGAGCAGGCGACGAAGAAGTACTGCTGCTGGAGCCGGAGCTCCTTCCCCATCACCGTGAGGTCGTTGGGATAGAGCACCTTGGAGATGTTCTCGGAGACGTTCTTGTCCTCCACCGCCGCCAGGTAGTCGCCGCGGTTGAAGTCCGCGAGGTCGAACTCCTCCGAGGCCCGGGCCCGCCACAGGCGCAGGGTGTTCACGGTGTTGTTCCGGAAGCCGGCGATGGGCGTGTCGTAGGGCATGCCCATCACCCTGCGGGTGTCCACCCAGCGCACCCGGTAGCGGCCCTGGGCGTCGGTGACCGCCTCGGTTCGGCCGTAGAAGTGGACCGGCATCTGGTACTCGGGGCGCGCCACCTCCCACGCGTTCCCGAAGCGGAGCCACTCCTCGGGGCGCTCCACCTGCCAGCCGTCGCGGATCTCCTGGTCGAAGATGCCGAACTCGTAGCGGATGCCGTAGCCGTGGGCCGGCAGGGCCAGCGTGGCCATCGAGTCGAGGAAGCAGGCGGCGAGCCGCCCCAGGCCGCCGTTCCCCAGGCCGGCGTCGGGCTCCAGCGGGTAGAGGTCCTCGAGCTCGAGCCCGAGGCCGGCCAGCGCGTCCCGCATGGCGTCGAGGAGCCCGAGGTTCAGGAGGTTCGACTCCAGCGCCTTGCCGAGGAGGAACTCCATCGACAGGTAGTAGACCCGCTTGGCGTCGGCCCGGTAGTACTGCTGCTGCGTCTGGATCCAGCGGCGCATCATCCGGTCGCGGACCACGTGGGCCACGGCGAAGAAGCGGTCGAGGCCGGTGGCGGTGTGCTCGTCCTTGCCCTGCGAGAACTGGAGGTGGTCGGCGAAGGCCCGCCGCACCGAATCCACGTCGGTCGCGGTCCGGCTGTTGGGGAGCTCCCGGGCCCGCTCCAGCGCACGCCCCAGCGCCCCGCCCGCCTCGGCCTTGGCGCGGGCGCTCACCGCGCCTCCCTTCGCAGTGCGCCGGCGAGCTCGCCGTAGAGGTGGATGGCGCTCCGCGTCGCCGAGGCGAAGTCGGCGAGGTCGAGGCTCTCGTTCTCGGAGTGGGCGTTGGAGTACGGGTCCTCGACGCCGATGAGGAGCGCCGGCGCGCCGCCCAGGGCGCGGGCGAAGGGCCCGACGAAGCCGATGGAGCCCCCGGTCCCGACCGCGAGCGGTTCCTTGCCGTAGCCGGCGCGGAGCGCGCGGAAGGCGGCGTCGAAGGCGGGGTGGGTGATGTCGGTCTTCCAGGCGGCGCCGTGGTGGGCCGCCTCGATCCCGAGCTCCACGCCCCAGGGCGCGGCCTTCTTGATGGCGGCGACGAGCTTCCGGAGCGAGCGCTCCGGGCTCATGTCGGGCACCAGCCTGAGCCCGATGCGCGCCCAGGCCTGGTCGACGATGATGTTCCGCGCGTCCTTTCGCGACGAGGCCTGGATGGCGTTCACCGCCAGCGCCGGCCGGAACCAGTTCTCCTCCCAGGGGTGGCGCTTGCCGAGCAGCTTCACGCCCTTCTTCATGCCGGCCTGCCGGCGGAACTGCGCCCGGGTCACCGGGAGCCGGGCGATGGCCCTCCGCTCCTCGGCGCCGAGCGGCTTCACCTCGTCGTAGATGCCGGGGATGGCGATGGTCCCATCGGGGCGGGAGAGCGAGGCGAGGATCCGCGAGAGGGCCATGGCGGCGTCGGGGACCGGTCCGCCCCACATCCCCGAGTGCAGGCTGGAGCCCAGGGCCGTGACCGTGAGCTCGACGACGACCAGGCCGCGGAGCGCGATGGTCACCGAGGGCAGGCCGGTGTCGAAGTTCCCGGTGTCGGTGAGCACCATGGCGTCGGCCTGGAGCTTCTCGCGGTAGCGCTCGAGGAACCTGGGGAGGTGGTCGGACCCGATCTCCTCCTCGCCCTCGATGAGGATGCGGACGTTGAGCGGGAGCTCGCCACCTCCGCGCACCCAGGAGTCCACCGCGCCGGCGTGGACCACGATCCCCGCCTTGTCGTCGGCCGCCCCGCGCCCCCAGAGCCGGCCGTCGCGGTGCGTGGGCTCGAAGGGCGGCGACTTCCACTTCGACTCCTCGCCCGCCGGCTGGACGTCGTGGTGGGCGTAGAGCAGCAGCGTCGGGAGCGCCGGGTCGCGGATGCGGTCCCCGTAGACGTAGGGGTGGGTCCCCTCGATGGCGAGGATCTCCACGTTCTCGAAGCCGCGTCGCGAGAGGAGCGCGGCAGTGGCCTCGGCGCTGCGCTTCACCTCCTCGGGCGGGAAGCCGGCGAACGAGACCGAGGGGATCCGGACGAGGGCCTCGAGGTCGGCGAGGTACTCGCCGGCGTGGGCCGCGTGGTGGGCGACGGCGCGGTCGGCGGCGTGGGTGTCGGGCATGGAGGGCGCCTCGGGAATGGGCGGGGACGGCCCGCCCGGGAGAGGGGCCCGATGATAGGACGTTCCGTGCCGGATGCCACGGCGGCATGGCCACCCGGTCGCGGCCGGCTGCCTCGGCAGGGTGTGGCGGTTAGACAAACCCGGTGGAGCGGCTGCGCGTCGCCGTGGTGAGCGAGGACCCGCTGGCGCGGGGCGGCCTCGCGGCCCGGGTGGCCGGCGCGCCGGGGCTGGCCCTGGCGGCCGAGCTCGCGCCGGCCGAGGTCACGGCCGCGGCGCTCGCGGAGGCCCGGGCCGCCGCGGTCGCGTGGGACCTCGGCGCGGGCGACGGCCGAGGCCCGGAGCTCCGGGAGGCCGCCGCCGCCGCGCCGCTCGTGGCGCTCCTCGCCCGCGAGGGCCAGGCCGGCGGGGCGCTCGCCGCCGGGGCGGCCGGGGTCCTGAGCCGCGACGCGCCCGCCCCCCGGCTCGCCGCGGCGCTCCTCGCCGCAGCGCAGGGGCTGGTGGCCCTGGAGCCCGACCTGGCGCGGGCGTGGCTGCGCGCTCCGCCGCCCTCGGAGAGCGACGCGGTCCTGACGCCGCGCGAGCGCCAGGTGCTGGGCCTGGTGGCGCTGGGGCTCACGAACCACGCCATCGCCGATCGGCTCGGCGTCGCCGAGCGGACCGCCAAGTTTCACGTCGAGTCGATCCTGGGGAAGCTCGGCGCCCAGACGCGCGCCGAGGCGGTGGCGGAGGGGATGCGGAGGGGGCTGCTCGCGGTGTAGGGCGCTCCCCTCCCCGTCACCCCGCCCTGTCCCCTTCGGGGGAGAGGGTCGAATCGTGGGGCTGTTACTGACCGGGCTGTTTCTGACCGAGAGTTCCCCGGGCTGTTTCTGACCGAGAGTTCCCGATTTCGTCCCATGAGGCCGCAGCTCGGACGGTACGGCTCGAGAGCCCGAGGAAGTTCAAGAGTCCCGCCGCGCATGGTTCTCGCACCTCACGTCCGGCATGACCGCTCCGCGCCAGGTTCTCCCGGGGACCACTTACCTCGTCACCCGCCGCTGCGCCCAGCGTCAGTTCCTGCTCAAACCTTCCAAGACGACCACCGACGTCTTTCTCTATCTCCTCGCCGTCGCGGCGCGGCGCTTTGGCATCGAGGTCCACGCCTTCTGCGTCCTCTCGAACCACTTCCACCTGGTGGTCACCGACCCGCACGCCCGGCTCCCCGCGTTCCACCAGTTCCTCGACGCGCTCGTCGCTCGCGCGCTCAACGCCTCGCTCGGCCGCTGG
>DATBLK010000251.1:0-2134 GCA_036555405.1 Anaeromyxobacteraceae bacterium | reverse complement strand
GCGGCGCGCCGCGCTCCACCGCTCGCTCGCCGACGCCCTCGAGGCCCGGGCCGCGGCCGCGCCCGGCGGGCTCGACGCCGGCGCCCGCATCGCCCACCACCGCCGCGGCGGCGACCAGCCGGAGCGCGCCGCCCGGCTCCTGGTCGCACAGGGCCACCGGGCCGCCGCCCGGGCGGGCCTGCGCGAGGCGCTCGACTGCTACGAGCAGGCCCTGCCGCTCGCCGACGCCGCCGGGCTCCTGGGGCCGGAGCGGCTCGAGCTCCTCGAGGCAACGGCGCAGGTGCAGCTCGCCGACGCCGAGCTTCCCGGGCTCCTGCGCACCGCCGAGGCCGCCGTGGCGCTCGCCGGGCCGGGCGCCTGGCGGCCGGCGCCGGAGCAGCGAGCCCGGGTGCGGAGGCTGGCGGCGCTCGGCCTCCTCGCCGCGGGCCGCATCCCCGAGGCGCGCGCCCAGCTCGACGCCGGGCTCGCCGAGGCGGCGGCGGGCCCGGGCGAGGAACGGCCCGAGCTCCTCCACCTGCTCTCGCAGGTCGAGTGGCACGAGGGGCGGTACCGGGAGGCCCTGGTGGCCGCCGAGCGCTGCGCCGCCGAGGCCGGGAGCGCCGGCGACGCCCCGCTGGCGCAGCGGGGCCTGGACATGGAGGCGCTGGCGCGCGCCTCGCAAGGCGAGCTCGCGGCGGTGGCCGAGCGATCGGAGCCCGCCGAGGCCGGCCCCGACGAGCCCTTCGAGGTCCATCTCCTCCTCTTCCAGCGCGACCTCCTCGGGGACCGAAGGCTCGCCGAGCTGGAGGTGCTCGCGGCGTTGCTCGGGGAGCGCGCCGCGGCCCGAGGCGCCCGGAACGTGCGGGCGCTGGCGCTCGCCGTCGGCGGGGCGCTGTCGATGCAGGCCGGCCGCCTGGCGCGGGCCGAGGCCTCGCTGCGGGAGGCGGCACGCCTCCACCGCGAGGCGAGGTCGGCGCTGGGCGAGGGCTTCGCCCTGGAGCGGCTGGGCCTCCTCCTCTCGGCGCGCGGCCTCCACGGCGAGGCGGCTGCGGCGCTCGCCGACGCGGTGGTGGCGGCGGAGCGGGCCGCCCTGCGCCGCCACGCCCTGCTCCGCGCCCACGCCGCCCTGGCGGCGGTCCGGCTCCGCGCCGGCGCCGACGGCGACGCCGAGCACGCGCTCCACGAGGTGGCGCACCTCTCCGCACGGCACGGCCACTGCGTCCCCTGCGAGGCGCTGCACCGCCCGGCGGCTTCCCTCCTGGCCCTGCGCCGCGGCCGGATCCTCGAGGCCGAGGCCGAGGCGTCGCGGCTCGACGCCGCCGCCGCGCGCCACGGCGGGCTCGGCCTCCTCGCCGAGGCGCGGCGGACCCGCGGCCGCGTGCTCCTGGCCCAGGGCCGCTGCGCCGAGGCGCGCGCCGCCTTCGCCGATGCGGCCCGGGACCTCGAGGCCCTGGGCGCCGACCTGCCCGCCGCCTCGACCCGCGCCCTGGAGGCCGGGGCGCTTCGCGCAGCCGGAGAGCACCGGGAGGCGGAGCCCATCGCCGCCGGGGCGGCGCGACGGCTCGCCGAGATGGGCGCCGACCTGTACGTCGAGTAGCAGGGCGCAGGCGATTCGCCGGGTGGGGCGCGGGCTCGTCCGCCGCCCGGGGGCACGCCGGCGACGCCTTCGGCTCCGGACCCCACCCTGCGGAAGCAGGCCGCCTGCGCTATGGTGCGCCCGGCATGGACCCGTACGGCCTGCGACGCGTGGTGACGCCCCGGGGCGCGCTCCCCCAGCGGGCCGAGGTGCTCGACCCCCACCTGCCGCTCGGCGAGGACGAGGTGCTCCTCGACGTCGAGGCGCTGAACGTGGACGCCGCGAGCTTCCGCCAGCTCGAGGCCGCCGCCGGCGGCGACGAGGGGCGCATCGCCGAGGAGCTGCTCCGGATCGTCCGGGCCCGCGGGAAGCTCCACAACCCGGTCACCGGCTCGGGCGGCATGCTCGTGGGCCGCGTGCGCGAGGTCGGTCCGCGGAGCCCGCACGCTGGGACGCTCGCGCCCGGCGACGAGGTGGCGACGCTCGTCTCGCTCACGCTCACGCCGCTCGCGCTCGAGGCGGTGGAGCGGGTGGACCTCGCCACCGACCGCGCCGACGTCCGGGGCCACGCCATCGTCT
>DATBLK010000224.1:0-8523 GCA_036555405.1 Anaeromyxobacteraceae bacterium | reverse complement strand
GGTTCCCGAAGCGGGTGTTGGCCGCGGCCAGGAGCTGGGCGCGGAGGCCGGCCACCTCGGCGGCGCCGGCGGCGCGCTCCGGAGCCCCGTGGATGGCGTTGGCGAGCCGGACCGCCAGCTCCTGGGCGCGGACCAGGGCGTTGCCCATGCTCTCCAGGGCCCCGTCGGCGGCCTGGAGCTCGGTGACGGCGGTTCCCGCGGCGCGGGACACGGCCTCGAGGCGCGCCGAGGACATCGCGAAGGCCTGCATGAGGCCGGCGGCGGCCGGGTCGTCTCCCGGCCGCTCCACCCGGCTCCCGGTGGAGGCCTGCTGCATGGCTGCCTCGGCGCGCTCCCGGGCCCGCGCCGTGTCGCGGGCGGCGGCGTCGAAGACGAGGCGGTCGGTGACGCGCATCGTCGCCTCCTAGCGGAGCTGCATGAGGGTCTGGAGCATCTCGTCGGCGGCCTGGATGACCTTGGCAATGGCCTCGAAGCCGCGCTGTGCCTTCTGCATCTGGATGAGCTCCTCGTCGATGGAGACGCCCGAGGCCGACTCGCGCAGCGAGAGCACGTGGTCGTGGACGGCGAGGTCCTCGGCGGCGAAGGCGGTGGCGCGCTGCGCCTCGGCGCCGAAGGCCGAGATGATCCCCGAGAGCGTGGCCTGCAGGTCGCGGCCGCTGCCGGCGAGCGCCGACGACTCGGTGGCCAGGAGCGCCTGGGCGTTGCGCGCGTCGCCGGGGGCCGACGGGTCGAGGCCGGCCGCGATCTGGTCCGGGGCCGCGAGGGCGACGGCGAGGGCCATCGCCGCGCCGTCGAGCTGCGCCGGCGGCGCGAAGAGGTCGCGGCCGCCGACCCCGTCGAGACCGACGCCGGCCCGGTGGACCGCGTTCAGGGCCCCGGCGAGGTCGTAGGCCAGCTCGTCGACGTCGCGGGCGGCGTCGCGGAGCGCCCCGTCGCGCGCGGCCAGGGTGCCCCCCACCGATCCGGAGAAGGCGGAGCCGGGGAGCGCCGTCGGCCCGCTTCCGTCGACGGCTCTGATCTGGACCTGGAGGTGGCCGCCGTTGGCCGGGTCGGGCGCGAGCGCGAGCGCCGCGGCGCGCGACCCGGCGACCAGCACCGCGCCCTGGGGCGTGACCAGGTTCAGGTCGCCCTCGGAGGTGGGGACGGCCGTCGCCCCGGTGAGCTCCGCCAGCCGGTCGACGTGCGCTTGCCGGAGGTCCAGGAGGTCGTTGGGCGTCCCGCCGCCGGCGGCGGCGGCCTTGATCTCGGCGTTGAGGTCGGCGACGGCGCGGGCCTCGACGTTCACCTCGTCGACGAGCCCGCCGAGCTTCACGTCCAGGGCGTCGCGCTGGCGGGCCAGGTCCTGGGCGGTCCGGTTGAAGGAGTGGGCCATCGTCCGGGCCGCGCCCAGTGCGGCGGTGCGCAGGCCGAGGTCGCCGGGGTTCTGCGCCAGGCCGCGGAGGGCGGCGTAGAAGCCGGAGATGCCCTCGCCCAGCCCACCGGCGGCTCCGGGGTCGAGGGCGCGCAGCGCGGAGAGCGCCTCGGCCTCGGCCCGGGAGCTGCCGGCATTGGCCAGGGCCGTCCCGACCTGGGCCTCGACGAAGCGATCGCGGACCTGGATCACCGACTGGAGCACCGCGCCGCGGCCGATGAGCTGCCCGTTGACGAGCTCCGCCGGCTGGGCGGCGGCGAGGAAGGCGCGCTGCCGGGCGTAGCCCGGGGTGTTCGCGTTCTGGATGTTGTGGCCGGCGACCGCGCCGAGCGCGCGCTGGGCGGCCAGGCTGGTGGCGGCGTTCCCGAGGAGTGCGAGGAGGTCGGGCATGGTCAACCCCTGGCGGCGACGGTGGCGGCCGTGGCGGCGGCGGGGCGCGAGCCGGCGCGGCCGTAGGCCCGGGGCTCGGGCGAGAGGGCGTCGACGTAGCCCCGCACCGTGGCCAGGGCGCGCCGGGCCAGGGCGGCGTTGAGGCCGTCGATCTCGCGCAGGGCCCCGGCCAGGGCGCGCACGTCGGCGAGCACGCGAGCCAGGCGCGCGCCGGGCTCGGGCGCGGCGAGGGCGAACCGTGCCAGCGTCACCTGGTGCAGGCCGAGGTCCGCGGCCGCGGCCCCCAGGGCCGCGGCCAGCTCCGCCTCGAGGCGGGCGACCTCGGCGAGGAAGCGGGCGCGCTCCGCGGCGCGCTCGAAGAGGCCGGCGCTGTCGAGCCGGCGGAGGAGGCGGCGCTCGTCCCGGGCGCGCTCCACCTCGGCGGCCAGGGCGTCGCGCAGACGGGTGGCGGCGCCGACGGCGATCTCGAGGCTCATGGCGCCCTCCGGTCCGGGCTCGCGGTCAGCGGCCCAGCAGGATCTGCAGGCGGGCGGCGAGCTCGGCCTCGTCGAGAATCTGCTGGGCGATGCGGCCGGGGTCGGGGCGGTAGGTGCCCTGGCGCACGGCCGTCTCGATGGCGTGCAGCATCTGGGCGCGCGATCCGCCGCCGCGCCGGGCCGCCGCCGCGACCGCCGCCGCCACGCGCGCCGACTCCTCGGTGGAGACCCGGTCTTCCGTGTCCGGCGCCTCGGGCTTCTGCGCCCGGTTCGCGTCGCTCTGGCGATTCAGGTCCAAGGCCCTGATCTGGCTGGCGTCCGTTACCTTCATGACGGTTCTCCGAACGGTCAGGACCCGCTTCCGATCGTGGTATCGACACGAACGCCATAGTTCTTCAGCGCCCGGGCGGGGTCGACCTGCCGGCCCCCCTGGCGCACCTCCAGGTGCAGATGTGGACCCGTCGCCCGTCCCGTTCGACCCACCCTGGCGATGGGCTGGCCCCGGGTCACCCGCTCCCCATCGCGAACCAGGAGCTCCGAGGCGTGCGCGTACAGCGTGCTGAGGCCGTTCCCGTGGTCGACCTCCACCGCGAGCCCGTACCCGGCGCGGTCGCCCGCGGACCGCACCACGCCGTCGAGGGCCGCCCCGACGCCCGTCCCCTCGGCGGCCGCCAGGTCGACGCCCCGGTGCGCCGCCGGGAGCCCGGTGAACGGGTCGGCGCGGAGACCGTAGCCGCTGCTGAGCCGCCCCGGCGTCTCGGCGGCCGGAAGCGGCCGGGGCGGGCCCGCCGCGGGTGCCGGCGCCGCCCGGCCCGTCACGCTGCGCTCGACCTGGGAGGCCAGGCCGATGCCGCCGCCGCGAACCAGCGCGTCTGCGAGCGCGGTGGCGAAGAGGTCCTCGCGGACCGCGGCCCCGGCGGCGCTGCCGCCCTTGAACGCGCCGCTGGCGGCGACGAGGTGCTTGAGGACCAGGACCTCGAGCTGGCGCGCCGCCTCGCGCACCTGCTCGCGGCGGGCCTCGTCGCCCGGGGCGGTGGCGCGCCGGATCAGATGACCTCCAGGTCGGCGTCGATGGCCCCGGCGACCTTCATCGCCTGGAGGATGGAGACCAGGTCGCGGGCGGTGGCGCCGAGGAGGTTCAGCGCCCTGGCGAGGTCCTCCACCGTGGCGGTGGTCGGAAGGGCCACCGCCTGGCGCGACTCCTCGCGGGCGGTCGGGGCGCCCAGGCGCTCCACCACGGTGCGGACGGCGTCGGTCTTCTGCGCCGTGAAGGGAGCCGGCTGGGAGACCACCGGCGTCGAGGTGACGGCGATCTGGAGCCCGCCGTGGGCGATGGCCACCGGGCGGATGCGGACCCCCTCGCCGGCCACCACCGTGCCGGTGCGCTCGCTGACGACGACGCGCGCGCGCGCGTCCACCTCGACCTCCAGGCCCTCGAGGCGCGCCAGCAGCGCCACCGGGTCCCCCTGGTCCCGCGGCGCCGCGACCTCGACCGCGGCCGGGTCCAGGGCCCTGGCCGTGCCCTGGCCCGCCGCCTGGTTCACGGCCGCGGCGATGCGGCTGGCGGTGGTGAAGTCGGGGCGCTTCAGGGCCAGCACCATCGGGCCCTCGAGCCTGGGCGCCACCGCGCGCTCCACGGTGCCGCCGGAAGGCACGCGGCCGGAGGTGGGCGTGTTCCGCCGCACCAGCGACCCGGCGGCGCCGGCCTCGTAGCCGCCGGCCTGCACCGCTCCCTGGGCCACCGCGTAGACCTGGCCGTCGGCCGCCGCGAGCGGGGTGATGAGGAGGACGCCGCCGGAGAGCGAGCGCGCGTTGCCGAGCGAGCCCACCGCCACGTCGAGGTGGGTGCCGGGTCGGGCGAAGGCCGCGAGGCGAGCGGTCACCATCACCGCGGCGACGTTCCGGGCCCGCACCTCGCGCGGGTCGACGCGCACGCCCAGGCGGCCCAGCATGCCGGCGATGGACTGCTGCGTGAAGAAGACGCGCTCGGTGTCGCCCGTCCCCGCCAGGCCGACGACGAGGCCGTACCCGAAGAGCTCGTTGTCGCGGACGCCCTGCACCTCCACGAGCTCCTTCAGGCGGGCCGCGCGGGCGGGGAGGGCCAGGAGGAGGGCCAGGGCGGCTGCGGCAGTCGCGGTCGAGGTCGAGAGCGGGGTCCTGGTCACGGTCGCGGTCCCCTAGAACGGCCACACCCAGCTCAGGTACCGCGAGAGCCAGCCCTGGCGCTGGTTGTCGGTGAGGGTGCCGCGGCCGGTGAACTCGATCTCGGCGTCGGCGATCATCGAGCTCTTCACGCTGTTCTCCTGGTCGATGTCGATGGGCCGCACCACGCCGGAGATGTAGAAGTGCTGCTCCTCGCTGTTCACGAGCACCACCCGGTGCCCCTCGATGAAGAGGTTCCCGTTGGGGAGCACCCTGCGGACCAGGGCCGGGACCGTCGCCGTGAGCCGCTCGGTGCGGGCGGTGGAGCCGAGCCCGCGGAACCCGTTGGAGAGCTCGCCCTTCAGCTGGAGCTGGGTCCCCGTCCCGCCGCCGGCGGCGACCCCGCTCGCCCGGAGGAAGGCGGCCGTGGCCTGGAGCTGCGACTGGTGGGTCATGTCGGTGTCGGCGCTGCGCCTGGCGTCGGCCACCTCCTCCACCTTCACCACCACGAGGTCGCTCTCCCGGAGCGCCCTGGCGTCGGTGTACAGCTGCGTCGAGGGGTGGCCGTCGCGCCAGAGGCTCCCGGGCGAGGGCGCGTCGGCGCGGCGCCCGGCGGCCGGCTCGAGCTCGTAGTCCCGGCGCCTGGGCTTGTAGCTGGCGACGTGGGCCGGGGCGCAGGCGGAGAGGACCAGTGCCGCGGCCAGGGCGTCGAGCAACAGGGCGGCGAGGACCATGCGTCTCATGGGGTCTCCAGGACGATCCGGCCGGCCTCGGGCCGCCCCTCGACGCGCCGGCCCGACGGGAGCAGGGCGCAGCCGCGACCGCGGCCGCAGGGCAGGGCGCGGCCGGTCTGCTCGACGGCCAGGGCGCCGATCCGGAGGACGACGGCGACGCGGTCTCCGGGGCGGGGGCCGACGCGGAGCGCGGGCCCGTCGAGGGGGGCGCCGGCGGCGATGGGGCGGGCCGCCACGGCGCCGGGCGGCAGCGCGGCGAGCGGCGCGCGGCCGGCGAGGACCTCCTGCTCCGCCGGGGCCGCGGCGGCCTCGAGAGGCTCCCCCTCGGCGATGGGGCGAGCGGCCCGGAGGCCGGGCGCGAACACGCGGAAGCTGGCCCAGCCCCAGCCCTCGCAGGAGGCGCCGCGCAGGCGGAGGGCCGCGCGCCCCGACGCCGCCACCGGCCGCGGCGCCACGGCTTCCCGGGGCTCGCAGCCCGGCGGCAGGGCGGACGACCAGCCGGTGACCTCGAGGCGCGCGCCCGGGAGCGCCAGGGCCCGGAGGAGAGCGGCCCGCGCCGGCGCCGGGACGTCGGCGCCGGGAAGGGCGAGGGCCAGGGCGAGGGCGAGCGGGGCCACGGGCTAGCGGAGGTTGGTGAGCCGCTGCAGCATCTGGTCGGCGGTCTGGATGACCTTGGAGTTCAGCTCGTAGGCGCGCTGGGTGGCGATCATGTCGATCATCTCCTCGACGGCCTTCACGTTCGCCCCCTCGAGGTAGCCCTGCGCCAGCTGGCCCGAGCCCTGCTCGCCGGGCCGGACCCGCTGGGGAACGCCGCTGGCGGCCGTCTCCTGGAAGAGGTTCGAGCCGATGGAGGAGAGGCCGCCGGCGTTGGGGAAGAGGTGGAGCTCGACCTGGCCGAGCTCCATCGGGTCGGTCGACGAGGCGGTGCGCGCCGCCACCGTGCCGTCGGGGCGGATGCTGAGCTCGACGGCGTCGGCGGGCACGGTGATCCCGGGCTCGACGATCTCCCCGTGCTGGGTGACGAGCCGCCCGGTGGCGTCGACCTTGAAGTTGCCGGCGCGGGTGTAGGCGAAGTCTCCCGCCAGGCGCTGCACGCGGAAGAAGCCCGGCCCCTCGATGGCGAGGTCGAGCGGGTTCTGCGTCGCCGTCATGTCGCCCTGGGCGAAGGAGCGGCTGGTGGAGCCGGTGCGCACGCCCAGGCCGACCTGGAGAGGCGTGGGGTCGTTGCCGCCGCGCGGGTCGGGCGCGCCCGCCCCGCGGATGGTCTCGGAGAGGAGGTCCTCGAACTCGGCGCGGACGCGCTTGAAGCCGGTGGTGGAGGCGTTCGCCAGGTTGTGGGCGATGGTGTCCATCCGGAGCTGCTGGGCCTCCATGCCGGTTGCCGAGGTGTAGAGCGAGCGGAGCATCGGGTTCCCTTTCGGTCAGCGGACGCGGCCGAGCTCGGTGGAGCGGTCGTCCAGGCGGCGGTAGGTCTGCAGGGCCTGCATCGAGGTGTCGAAGGCGCGCTGCGCCGAGACCAGCTGAACCGCCGCCTCGATGGGCGGGGTGTTGCCGAGCTCGATCTCGCCGGTGCGGACGCCGGCCTCGGCCGGGACGGCGGTCCCGCCGCGCCCGGGCGCGAGCAGCGTCGGGCCGACGCGGTCGGCGGGGCCGTCGAGCCGCCACAGGCCGATCTCGGCGACCGCCTCGTCGCCGGCGCGGACCACGCCGCGCGCGTCGACGCTGGGCTGGGCGTCCTGGGGCAGGAAGATGGGGTTCCCCTGGCGGTCGAGGACCGGCCGGCCCGAGGCGACGAGCCGGCGCTCGGCGTCGAGCGCCAGGCGGCCGTCGCGGGTGAACGCCACCCGGTCGGGCCCGAGCCGCACCGCCAGGAAGGCCCCGCCCTCGGGGAGGACGTCGAGGGGGTTCCCGGTGGCGACGGTGGGGCCGGGCCGCAGGTCGAAACCGGTGGCCACCGCGGCGACATGGGCCTTGTCGCGGGCGCCGCTCGCCGGGAGGAACGACTCGAAGGCGGGGCGCGTCGACTTGAAGCCGGGCGTCTGCGCGTTGGCCAGGTTGTCGGCGACGGCCTCGAGCTGCTCCGCCCGGGCCGCCGCACCGCACATCGCCACGTACATCCCGTCAGCCATCCGGCACCTCGCTCCCCGCCGCCGCGAAGAGCAAGGTCCCTGCCAGCGGCGAAGCCCAGGGCCGGCGCGGGCTTCGGCCCCGTCAGAGACGTGGCGCGCCGGCATTTCCTGCCCGGCTCCGGGCAAGGCCTGCCTCTCGCGCCGCGCCCCTCGGAGAGGGAGGCCGCGGGGGCGTCCTCGAGACCCGCTCGCGGGATCAGCGGAGGTTGAACCGCAGCGTCGCCAGCTCGTCGACGGCGCGGCGCTCCCGGCGCGCGCCTTCGGCGGCGAGCTCGGCGCGCCTGCGGTCGGCGGCGCGGCGCAGGGACTCGGCGTCCTGCCGGGCGGCGGAGTACTCCCCGCGGGCGTCGTCGCGCTTGCGGGCCGCGGCGTCGACCTCGCCCTGGGCCGCGCGCAGCCCCTGGAGCGCGCGGCGGTGGGCGGCGTCGTCGAGGTCCCACAGCGCAGCCCGGCCCGGCCTCCGGCCGTCGGCGGCGGCGGCGTCGGCTGCGCCCTGGAGCCGCCCGCGCGCCGCCTCGAGGCGCGCCTGGGCGCGCGCCAGGTGGGCGAGCGCGTCGTTCTCCTCGCGCTCGCGGAGCCGGACGATTCGGTCGAGCCGCGTCTGGGGCACGGGGGAGAGAGGGGTCAGGGTGAGGGGGCGGCGCCCCGGGCGACCGCCGGCGCGGGAGGGATCGGGGCCCCGGTCTCCCGGCCCGCCATGGCGCGGCGCAGCAGCGAGAGCGCCTCGCCGTGGAGCTGGCAGATGCGCGGCTCGGAGACCTCGAGCATGGGCGCCATCTCGCGGTAGGTGAGCCCCTCGTCGTAGTGGAGCGCGAGGACGAGCTGGAGCCTCGCGGGGAGCCGCTCGACCGCCGCCGCCAGCGCCCGGGCCGTCTCGGCCCGCGCCACCTGGTCGTCGACCTCCGGCAGGGCGCAGACCAGGTCGTCCAGGGTCCGGGCGTGCGGCTGGCCCAGCGAGAGGAGGGCGCAGACCTCGTCGGTGGCCAGGCCAACCGCCTCGCCGATCTCGGCGACGTCGGCGTCGCGGGCGAGCTGCTGCGCGAGCCGCAGGCGGGCGCGCTCCACGCGCTCCACCTGGGCCCGGAGGCGGCGCGGCAGGTGGTCCATGCGGCGCATCTCGTCGAGCATGGCCCCGCGGACGCGGCGCTCGGCGAAGCTCTCGAAGCGGACGTCGCGCCCCGGGTCGTAGCGCCGGGCGGCGTCGAGCAGGCCCATGGCGCCCGACGACCAGAGGTCGTCGG
>DATBLK010000207.1:0-2835 GCA_036555405.1 Anaeromyxobacteraceae bacterium | reverse complement strand
GGGCCGCGGGCCGCGGCCGGCGCCCCGGTCCCCGCACCGCCCGACACCTCGCGGCCGCGGGCCCTGGCCGTCGCCCGCGCCGCCCTCGACAAGAAGGCCGAGGACGTGGTCGTGCTCGACGTCCGCGGGCTCGCGAGCTACGCGGACTACTTCGTCCTCGCCACCGCCGACTCGGAGCGCCAGGCCACCGCCGTCGCCGACCACGTCGACGAGCGGCTGGAGGCGGAGGGCGCGCGAAAGGTCGGGGTGGAAGGGTACGAGCAGGGCCGCTGGATCCTCGTCGACTACGGCGACGTGGTGGCGCACGTGCTCTCGCGCCAGGCCCGCGACCTCTACGACATCGAGGGGCTGTGGGTCGACGCTCCCCGGGTGAAGGTCGAGTAGGACCGCACCACGTCCCCTCTCCCCCGCCCAGCGGGGGCAGGTGGGGAGGGCGAAGCCCTCCCCACCGGGAGGATCAGGGTGAGGGGGCGCGATCGCGAATCGAGGCCGGTCGTTCTAGACTTCGGGCGCGGGGCGGGTGGCGTGGCCCCGCCAGGAGGAGGGACATGGCCCGTCTCGTCGCCGCGGCCCTGGCAGCCGCCCTCGCCGCCCCGGCGCTCGCCGAGGAGCCGGCCATCGTCGAGGCCACCGGCGAGGCGGCGATCACCGGCGGGAACCGGCAGCTGGCCCGCGACCGGGCCACCGAGGACGCGCTCCGCCGCGCCGTGGAGCAGGCCGCCGGCTCCCTGGTGGCGAGCGAGACCGAGGTGCGGCAGAGCCAGCTCGTCTCCGACCGGATCCTCTCCCGGGCCTCGGGCTACGTGCGGTCGTACGACGTCCTGGAGACGAAGGAGGAGGCCGGCGCCGTCCGCGTCCGCATCCGGGCGAAGGTGGGGAAGGAGAAGCTCGCCGGCGACCTCCAGGCGCTGGGCATCGCCCTCCTGCGCAAGGGGCTGCCGCGCATCGCCCTGCTCATCGCCGAGCAGCGCATCGACGAGATCCGGCCGGCCGCCTGGTGGGGGGCCCAGGGCGGCCGGACCGCCGCGGCCGCGGGCGGCCTGAAGCTCGACCAGCGCGTCGCCGAGAACACGCTCATCGCCGAGTGGCAGCCGCAGGGCTTCACCTTCGTGGACATGGAGGCGCTCGCCGGCCAGGCGCGGCAGGCGGGCATCGTCACCGCCGACCTCTCGGCGGAGCAGGTCCGCGAGATCAAGAACCTCTCCGGCTGCGACCTGGTGATCACCGGGAGCGCGGTGGCGACCAAGGAGCACGACGTCGCCGGGATGGCGGAGAGGATCTCGGGGATGCTCTCCAAGGTCACCGGCGCCACCTGCACCGCCACCGTCAGCGTGCGGGCCTTCAACGCGGACAACGGCGAGATCCTGGCCGCCACCGAGGCCACCGCCCGCAGCTACGACAAGAGCCCGCTCGCCTGCGGCCGCGACGCGACCTCCAAGGCGACGAAGCAGATGGGGGAGGACCTCAAGGCGAAGATCCTCGCCACCTGGACGAAGCAGCTCGACCAGGGGGCGCGCCTCTCGCTCCACGCCACCGGGGTGGAGACCCTCTC
Source organism: Anaeromyxobacteraceae bacterium (assembly GCA_036555405.1). Taxonomy (GTDB): domain Bacteria; phylum Myxococcota; class Myxococcia; order Myxococcales; family Anaeromyxobacteraceae; genus DATBLK01. Next base: position 1,283 of record DATBLK010000207.1, on the reverse strand, counting down.
CCAGCTCCAGGGCCTGGTCGCCGCCCTGAAGGACGGCGTCCGGGGCGTGAAGAGCGTGCAGCAGCGCCGCTTCCAGGGCGGCGAGGCCGACCTCGACGTCGTGGTCCAGGGCGGCGCCGAGGCCTTCGCCGCCGAGCTGGAGGAGAAGGTGGTGAAGGGGAAGAAGCTGGAGGTCACCGGCCTCTCCCCGAACCGGGTGGACGTGAGGCTGGTGAGGTAGCCAGTTCTACTGGCAGAACCGAAAGCACCCATTCGAAGCCCGTACCGAGTAGCGGGTGGAAGGGACAACCAAGAGGCGGCCCGCGCCCGCCGGGCCCGCGAATGGCGAGGCAGGTGGCGCGCTCACCTCATTCTGGCTATACTCTGGCCACAATGAGGTACGAGATCCTTCTCGCGCCGGAGGCCGCCGAAGACCTCCGTGCCCTGAGGGCGAACGTACGGGTGGCGGTGCGCGAGGCCCTGGAGGCGCACCTGAGGCACGGGCCGGAGAAGGTGAGCAAGAGCCGCATCAAGCGGCTGCGAGGCCTGTCCCGGCCGCAGTATCGACTTCGGGTCGACGAGGTCCGGGTCTTCTACGACGTCACGACCAGCACCGTCGAGGTGCTGGCCATCGTCGCCAAGTCGGAGGCAGAGTCATGGCTCGCCCAGTTCGGAAGTCCGGAGTGAGGGAAGTCCCCCTCTCCGAGGTGAAGGACGACCTCTCCAAGTACCTGCGCCAGGCCGAGCAGCGGCCGGTGGTCATCACGCGCCACGGGAAACCCGCCGGGGTTCTCATCGGCTTCGAGTCGGAGGACGACTGGTTCGACTTCCGCCTGGAGAACGATCCTCGGTTCCTGGCGCGGGTCGAGAAGGCCCGCGCAAAGTTGCGTGCGGGGCGGGGCGTGCGGATCGAAGATCTGCCTTGAACCCACGAGTTGGAGCTCGGGTACACCGTCGAGAAGTGCCGTGAATCGATCGTCATGGCTTCGCCGATCCTGCTATCCTCACCCCCCGTGCGCCTCCCGCTCCTGCTCGCCTGCTCGACCCTCCTCGCCTGCGCCACCGCCGGTCCACCCGAGCAGGCGGCGCCCTCGGCGGCGCCCGCCGCAGCGGCCCCGGGCTGGACCGCCCCCGCCGAGGCGCGGCCGGGGTGCGTCGCCCGGTCGGTGGTCGTCCCCTGGAAGATGTGGGCCCGCGGCAAGGTGGACGTGAAGGTCGCGGTGAGGGCCGACGGGAGCGTCGGAGGCATCGAGGTCCTCGGGGAGAAGCCCCCTCCGGAGGTCGTCGAGGGCGTCGAGAAGGCC
>DATBLK010000204.1:0-5731 GCA_036555405.1 Anaeromyxobacteraceae bacterium | reverse complement strand
GGCGGGGCACATCACGCTCACCAAGGGGGAGCGCTCGCCGCTGGCGGAGCTGGCGGCGAACCTGCTCTGAGGTCCGGCGCCCGGATGCCCTCTCCCCGGCACCGGCCGGGGAGAGGGCGACTCGCCTCCCCCGGCCTCGCTCGCGGGTGAGGGGCGGCTCCCGCTAGTTCGGCAGGCCGCTCGACTGGAAGTCGACGAGCTCCACCGGCGGCGCCATTTCCAGGACCACCGCCTCGCGCCAGCCCTGGGCGTCCCCGCCGAGCTGCAGCGGCGCAGGGCGCTCGAAGGTGATGCGGATGCGCTCGGCGTGGAAGTCGAGGAGGCCGGGGTGCGAGAAGCGGCCCGACCAGACCCGCGACAGGTTCAGGAGCAGGGAGGAGACCGGGACCTGCGCCGCGATCCTGAGGTTCATGGAGCCGGGTCGGGCGGCGGCGAAGGGGAAGGCGCGCAGCCCGAACCCGTAGGTGGGGACGGTGCTGGCGGCGGCCATCATGCAGGGCCCGGCGTAGAGGAGCTCGCCGGGGCCGATGGGCGTGCCCGCCGGCTCGCCGGCGGCGTCGAGGCGCCAGGCGCTGCGCCCCAGGTTCACGACCTCGCAGTAGGCTGGGCGGCGCTCCAGGATCTGGCGCGGAGCCGAGCGGAGCGCGATGGCGAGGCCGTACCCGGGGATGCCGGTGGCGAGCCGCCCGGCCGCCGTTCCCTGCAGCCGCTCCCGCAGCCAGTTGTAGTCGTTGAGGATGGCGGCGTCGATGCCCAGGCCGGCGAACGGGGTGCGGCGGCCCTCGCAGGCGAGGAGGTCGAGTCGCCTGGTCCCAGGGGCGCGCCCGGCGAGGAAGGCGCGGAGGTCCTCGACGTGGGCGTCGGGCCGGGCGCCGACCACGCCCGCCACCGCGTTCCCGGTGCCGAGGGCGAGGACCCCGAAGCGCGGCGCCGGCGTGCGGCGGCGCTCGGAGCGGTCGAGGATCTGGTTCACCCAGGCGACGAAGGTCCCGTCGCCGCCGCCGGTGAAGACGGTGCCGTACCGGCGCGACACCACGGCGTCGGCGATGCGGGCCGCCTCGAGCGCGTCGCGGGACAGGAACAGGTCGCCGGCCGGGACCACGCCCTCGAGCGAGCGGACCACGCGCCGGTTCACCTTGCGCGCGTTGCCGTTGAGGAGCACGGCGGTCGCAGGGGTCAGGGCGGGATCCAGGTCTCGCGCCAGATGTAGCGCCGAACGGCCTCGCGGTGACAGCATTGTCAGTCACTCGAGCAAGGCAGGTGCCACGGCGCGTCAACGATCCGAATCAAGTGATATCTTGTAGTTGGCCGAAAGGGACCGCGCCCATCCGGGCAGCGGCCGTGCGACGGGAAGGTGGCGATCGCGTAGCGGGCTTCGCACCCCGGATGTGACGCGCGGCGCGAGCCCGGCCCGGCCGCGGCCGGTTTGACAGGCGCCTTCGGGGACTTACGTTCGTCCGCGTCAGGTCCGCGTCAGGAGGATTCCCGAACATGGGCAAGATCATCGGCATCGACCTCGGCACCACGAACTCCGTGGTCGCGGTGATGGAGGGCAAGGAGCCGGTCGTCATCGCCAACGAGGAGGGCTCCCGCCTCACCCCGTCGGTCGTGGGCTACGCCAAGGAGGGCGAGCGGCTCGTCGGCCAGGTCGCCAAGCGCCAGTCCATCACCAATCCGGAAAAGACCGTCTACTCCATCAAGCGCTTCATGGGCCGCCGCTTCGCCGAGGTCGACGAGGAGAGCCGGCGCGTGCCCTTCAAGGTCGTCTCCGGGCCGAGCGACGACGCCCGCGTCGACATCGACGGCAAGCAGTACTCGCCGCCCGAGATCAGCGCTCAGGTGCTGCTCAAGCTGAAGCGCGCCGCCGAGCATCACCTCGGCGAGAAGGTCACCGACGCCGTCATCACCGTGCCGGCCTACTTCAACGACGCGCAGCGCCAGGCGACCAAGGACGCCGGCGAGATCGCCGGGCTCGTCGTGCGCCGCATCGTGAACGAGCCCACCGCCGCGGCCCTGGCCTACGGCCTCGACAAGAAGAAGAACGAGAAGATCGCGGTCTACGACTTCGGCGGCGGCACCTTCGACATCTCGATCCTGGAGGTGGGCGAGAACGTGGTGGAGGTGCTGGCCACCAACGGCGACACCCACCTCGGCGGCGACAACATCGACCAGCTCGTCATGGACTGGCTCATCGCCGAGTTCAAGAAGGACACCGGCATCGACGTCTCCAGGGACAAGATGGTGCTGCAGCGGCTCAAGGAGGCCGCCGAGAAGGCGAAGATCGAGCTCTCCCAGACGATGGAGACCGAGATCAACCTGCCGTTCCTCACCGCCGACCAGACGGGCCCCAAGCACCTGGCGATGAAGCTCTCGCGGGCCCGCCTGGAGAAGATGGTGGAGCCGCTCATCGAGCGGGCGCTGGGGCCCACGCGGCAGTGCCTGAAGGACGCCAAGCTCGAGCCGTCGCAGGTCGACGAGATCGTGCTCGTCGGCGGGCAGACCCGCATGCCGGCCATCGTCGAGTCGGTGCGCAAGTTCTTCGGCAAGGAGCCGAACCGCACCGTGAACCCGGACGAGGTGGTGGCCGTGGGCGCCGCGGTCCAGGCCGGGGTGCTGGCCGGCGAGGTGAAGGACATCCTGCTCCTCGACGTCACCCCGCTGTCGCTGGGGGTGGAGACGCTCGGCGGCGTGGCCACGAGGCTCATCGAGCGCAACACCACCATCCCCTGCCGCCGCAGCGAGACCTTCTCCACCGCGGCCGACAGCCAGACCTCGGTCGAGATCCACGTGCTCCAGGGCGAGCGCGAGATGGCCCGCGACAACCGCACCCTGGGGCGCTTCCACCTCGAGGGCATCCCGCCGGCGCCGCGCGGCGTGCCGCAGATCGAGGTCACCTTCGACATCGACGCCAACGGCATCCTCAACGTCTCCGCGAAGGACAAGGGCACGGGCAAGGAGACGAAGATCACCATCACCCACTCCTCGGGCCTGGCGAAGGACGAGGTCGAGAAGATGGTGGCCGACGCCCACTCCCACGAGGACGAGGACAAGAAGCGCCGCCAGGAGGTCGAGGCGCGCAACCGCCTGGAGCAGCTCGCCTACCAGATGGAGAAGCTCCTGAAGGAGAACAAGGAGAAGCTCCCGGCGGGCACGGTGAAGGAGGTCGAGGAGGCCGTGGCCGAGGCCCACCGGGCGCGCGAGAAGGGAACCGCCGAGGAGGTCAAGGCGGCCGCGGACAAGCTCGAGCGGGTGAGCCACCGGGCCGCCGAGGAGCTGTACAAGAGCGCCGGCCAGGCCGGGCCCCAGGGCGGCGGGCCGCAGGAGCCTCCCGAGAAGGAGAAGAAGGACGACGTGGTCGACGCGGAGTTCAAGCAGGTCTGAGCCAGCCGTCGCTCCGGGCGCGGGCGGCGAGGCACGAGGCCGGGCGCCGGGCTCGCTTTCACCGGGCCCGGCGCGTACCATCCCCCCCGTGCGGGTCACCGTTCTCTCGCGCTCCCAGTCGATCTACGGCACGCGCCGCCTCGCCGAGGCGGCCCGGGGGCGCGGACACGTGGTCCGCGTCGTCGACCCGCTGCAGGTGGAGATGGGCCTGGGCGCGGGCCGGCCGGCCCTCTTCCACCGGGGCGAGCCCTTTCCCCGGACCGACGTCGCCCTCCCTCGCATCGCGGTCTCGATCCACCAGTACGGCCTGGCGGTGGTGACCCAGCTCCAGCAGCTCGGCGTCCCGCTCCTGAACGGCGCCGCCGGCATCGGCGCCAGCCGCGACAAGATGCGCTGCCTCCAGCTCCTGGCGTCCAGCGGCGTGGCGGTGCCGCGCACGGTGATGGCCGGCGACCCCTCGGGCCTCCGGGAGATGGTGAAGCACGTGGGGGGCGTCCCGGTCCTGGTGAAGCTCGTGGGAGCGAACGAGCGCGGCGGCGTCATGATCTGCGAGACCCTGCAGTCGCTCGAGGCCGCCCTCGAGGCCATCCTCGGCCTGGGCCAGAACATCGTGGTCCAGCAGTACGTCCGCGAGGCGAAGGGGCGCGACCTGCGCGCCCTGGTGGTCGGGGGCCGGGTGGTGGCGGCGCTGCGCCGCCGGCCGCCGGTGGGCCGGATGGCGCGCAGCCTCGGGCGCGGGGCCCGCTTCGAGGCGGCGGCGCTCGCCCCGGCGTGCCACCGGGCCGCGGTGGCGGCGGCGCGCGTCGTCGACCTCGAGGTCTGCGCCGTGGACATGCTGGACGTGCGCGGGGGGCCCCTGGTGTTCGAGGTGAACGGCTCGCCCGGCCTCCGGGAGCTGGAGGAGGCCTGCGGCGTGGACGCGGCCGACGCCATCCTGGCCCGGGCCGAGGAGATCGCCGGCGTCCGGCGGCCCGCCGCGCGCGCGGCGGCGAGGTGAATCCCGGCGCGCGGCGCGCGTCCGACCAAGGAGAGGTCTCCATGCGCAGCATCGCCATCGCCATCGCCATCGCCGCCGTCGCCGCGGTGACCGCCTCGCCCGCCCGGGCCGCCGAGCCGCCCTCGGGCGCGGGCTTCTACTCCGTGGACACCGCCGGCTCGACCCAGGCCCTTCGCGTGGGCGAGAAGGGGAAGTGGGTGCTCTCCCTCCGCGCCAAGGCGCCGTGGCACGTCGACCCGCGGGCGCCGGTCAAGATCCGGCTCGAGCCCGGCGCCGGCCTGGCGCCCGAGCGGACGGCCCTGGCCCGCAAGGACGCCGTCGACCCCAGGGCCGAGTCGCCGCGCTTCGAGGCGCCCTTCAGCGCCTCGGCGCCCGGCTCCCACCAGGCGAAGGCGCACCTCGAGTTCTTCCTCTGCCGCGACACCATCTGCGAGCGCCAGACCACGACCGTGGCCCTCCCGGTGACTGTGAAGTAGTCGCGTGCGGACCGTCCACGGCCTGCACCCGGTGCGCGAGCTGCTCCGGGCCGGCGGCGAGCCGCCGGCCGAGCTCTGGATCTCCCAGGGGCCGGAGCGCGCCCGCCTGGGCGAGATCGCGCGCCTGGCGAGGGAGCGAGGCGCCAAGGTGCGGGAGGCGCCGCGGCAGAAGCTCGACCGGCTCGCCGGCACCGACCACCACCAGGGGGTCGTGGCCGTGGTGGCCGATTACCGGTACCGCGACCTCGACGAGCTCCTGGCCGCGGCGCGCGACCGCGGGGAGCCGCCGCTCCTCGTCCTCCTGGACGGGATCGAGGACCCCCAGAACCTCGGCGCCATCGTGCGCTCGGCACACGCCCTGGGGGCCCACGGCGTCGTCGTCCCGCGGGACCGCGCCGCAGGCGTCACCGCCGCCGCCGCCAGGGCCTCTGCCGGGGCGGTGGAGCACTGCCCGGTCGCCCGGGTGACGAACCTGGCGCAGGTGCTCGAGGAGCTGAAGGAGCGAGGCCTGTGGAGCGTGGCCGCCGACCCGGCTTCGGACGTTCCCATGGGCGACCTCGACCTCTCGGGCCCCATCGCCCTGGTCATCGGGGGCGAGGGGCGCGGCCTGCGGCCCCTCGTGCGCCGGAGGTGCGACCACGCCGGCCGGATCCCCATGGCGGGGGGGGTCGGGAGCCTCAACGCGGCGGCGGCGGCCGCCATCTGCCTGTACGAGGCGGCCCGCCAGCGGGCCGCCCGGCGGGGCTCCTGAGGGCCCGGGCAAGGTCCGGGCCATCCGGGAAACCGAAGGCGAATCTCGCACTTGACAAGCGGCCGCCCTTCATTTACAAGACCCCGCTCCGGGTCCGGGCAGGCTCAGGACATCACCGAGAAGGCT
>DATBLK010000203.1:0-2080 GCA_036555405.1 Anaeromyxobacteraceae bacterium | reverse complement strand
GGACCATGGGGATCGGCCCGGTGCCGGCGGCGCGGAAGGCGCTGGAGCGCGCCGGGGTCTCGATGGGCGACCTCCAGCGGGTCGAGCTGAACGAGGCCTTCGCCGCGCAGTCGCTCGCGGTGCTCGCCGGCTGGGGGCTCGAGGCCGAGGACCAGCGCGTGAACCCGCTCGGCGGCGCCATCGCGCTGGGCCACCCGCTCGGCTGCTCCGGGGCGCGGATCCTGACCACCCTGGTCCACGGCCTGCGGCGGAGCGGACAGGCGCTCGGCCTCGCCACCATGTGCATCGGCGTGGGGCAGGGGATCGCGATGGTGGTGGAGGCTGCCTGAAGGTGCCGCCGGGACGCGACCGCCGCCGCCTTCCGTACGTGCAGATGGACGTGTTCACCACGCGTCCGCTGGAGGGGAACCAGCTCGCGGTGTTCACCGACGGGCGCGCCCTGGCCGACGCGGAGATGCAGGCGCTGGCTCGCGAGATGTGCTTCTCCGAGAGCGCCTTCGTCCTGCCGGACGAGGGGGCCGCGGCCGGATCGGCGACCCGCGTCCGGATCTTCACCGTCGACGAGGAGCTTCCCTTCGCCGGCCACCCCACGCTGGGAACGGCGGCGGTCCTCCGGGGCGGGAGCGGCGCCGCCCGGGTGGTGCTGCGGCTCGGCGTCGGGGACATCTCGGTCACCTTCGAGGACGGGCCCGAGGGCGCCCTGGGCGAGATGCGGCAGCAGGATCCCCGCTTCGGGGAGGTCCACGCCCGGGAGGCGGCGGCGAGCGCCCTGGGTCTCTCGCCGGAGGACCTCGAGCCGGACCTGCCCGCGCAGACCGTCTCCACCGGGCTCCCCTTCGCCATCGTGCCGGTCCGCAGCCTGTCGACCCTGCGCCAGCTGCGCGTCGACTGGGGCCGGGCCGCCGCCTGGCTGGCGGGCACCGACGCCCGGTTCGCCTACCTCGTCTGTCGCGACACGGTGGACCCCGCTGCGGACCTTCACGCCAGGATGATGTTCTACGGCGGCGAGGACCCCGCCACCGGCTCGGCGGCCGGCTGCTGCGCCGCCTGGATGGTGGCGCACGGCGTCGCCCGGCCCGAGGAGCCCGTGGCCATCGAGCAGGGGCTGGAGATCCGGCGCCCCAGCCGCATCTACGTGCGCGCCGGGCGGCAGGGCGACCGGGTCTGCGACGTCCGCGTCGCCGGCCACGCGGTCGAGGTGGGGCGGGGGGAGATCGCCATCTGACGGCAGCGCCGGCACCGAAGGTGCTCCCCAGCCGAAGCAGCACCGGTACCCCCTCGCGGGGGTTGTGACCCCCCGCTTCGCCGGGCTAGCTTTCTCTCCACCGGGGGTGCGTGTGGCCGAGGGCGCTGCGAGCGGCGCGGCCGGCGAGGGCGGGACGCTCTCGCGCCTCCTCGAGCAGCTCGTCGCCGGTCCGGAGCGCGACGCCGGGCGGGACTGGGCCCACGGGCTCAAGCCGGGCGAGGTCCTCGACGGACGGTACGAGGTGGTGCGGGAGCTCGGCCGCGGCGGCTTCGGCGCGGTCTACGAGGCGCTCGACACGGAGCTCCAGCGCCGGGTGGCGCTGAAGACGCTGCGCCCGGGGCGCACCCGCGACGACTGGGCCGACGAGCAGCTCCAGAGGGAGGCGCGGGCGGCGGCGCAAGTCTCGCACCCCGGCGTGGTGACGCTCTTCGAGGCCCGGGTCTGCGACCAGGGTTCCTATCTGGTGATGGAGCTCCTGCGGGGCGAGACGCTCGCGGAGCGGCTCGGGCGGGGCCCGCTCCCGGCGGCGGAGGCGGTGGAGGTCGGGCTCCAGGCGGCGCGGGCGCTGGCGCACGTCCACGCCCACGGGCTCCTCCACCGGGACCTGAAGCCCGGGAACCTGTTCCTGGGCGAGGACGGCCGCGTGAAGCTCCTCGACATGGGCCTCGCCCACCTCCTCGGGCGGGCCTCGGCTCCGGCGGGGACGCCCGGGTACGTGGCGCCGGAGCAATGGAGAGGCGAGGCGGTGGACGGGCGGGCGGACGTCTTCGCGCTCGGGGCGGTGCTCTACGAGGCGGTGAGCGGGCGGCGGGCGTTCGAGGTGAAGGAGGAGCG
>DATBLK010000191.1:0-16277 GCA_036555405.1 Anaeromyxobacteraceae bacterium | reverse complement strand
CGGCCGAGCTCCGCGCTGGACGGCCCGAGGCGGCGCGCGCTCGCTTCGAGGCGGTGCTCGCCCGCGACCCGGAGCAGCTCCCGGCGCTGAACGACCTCGCGGTGAGCTATGCGCTCGAGGACCGCCTCGACGCCGCCCGCTCGCTCCTCGACGAGGTGGTGGCCCACGGCACCCCGCGCGCCCAGCAGATCGCCCTCCTCAACCTGGGCGAGCTCTACGCGCTCGAGGGGTACCTGGGCGCCGCCCAGGCGCACCTCGAGGCGGCGCGGAGCGTCGACCCGGAGCGGGCCGAGCCGCTCTACGCGCTGGCGCTCCTCGCCGACGCCCGCGGCGACCGCGACCGGGCCCTCGACCTGGCGCGCGAGGCGCTGGCGCACGACGAGGGCGGCGCGGCGCGGGGCGCGCTCGTCGCCCTCCACGTCGAGGAGCGGATCCACCTCGAGGCGCTCGTCGCCGAGGCCCGCGGCGAGGTCGAGGGAGCGCTGCTGCGCTGGCGCGAGCTTCGCGGCGGCCGCTTCCCGTCCCTGGCGTCGGTGGCGCAGCGGCGACTCGACCAGGAGCGGTAGGATAGGGGCCATGTCGGCCCTCCCCGAGCTCGACCGGCGCGAGCGCGACATCCTCCGCGCCCTGGTCCAGGACTACATCCAGACCGGGGAGCCGGTGGCGAGCCAGCCCCTGCTGTCGCGCCACGAGCTCGACTGCTCGCCGGCCACGGTCCGCAACGTCATGGCCGACCTCGAGGCGCTCGGCTTCCTGGCGAAGCCGCACGCCTCCTCGGGCCGCGTGCCCACGGAGCAGGGGTACCGGCTCTACGTCGACGCCCTCCTCAAGGTGAAGCCCCCGCCGCCGGCGGAGCGCGAGCGCATCGAGCAGGTCGCCCGCGAGCCCGGAGACCTCGACCGCAAGCTCGAGGGGGCGGCGCAGCTCCTCCACTCCCTCTCGCACCACGCCGGGGTGGTGACGACGCCGCGGCCGCTCGCCGACCCCATCCGCCAGCTCGAGTTCGTTCGCCTGCGCGAGAACCGCGTGCTGGTGGTCTTCGTCTCCGAGGCCGGGCTCGTGACCAACAAGCTCCTGGCGCTCGACTTCCCCATGGACGCGGCCGAGCTCGCCCGGGCGCAGAACTACCTGAACGAGAAGCTCCGCGAGACGCCGGTGGGCGGGCTCCGGGAGCGGATCCTGGCCGAGATGCGGGAGGACCGCTCGGCGCTCCACGACCTCGTGGAGAAGGCGCTGCGCCTCGCCGAGCAGGCCCTGGGGGGCGAGGCGGCGGTCCTCGTCGACGGCGAGGCGAGCTTCCTCGAGGCCCCCGAGTTCGCCGACGTCCAGAAGGCCCGGGCCCTCCTGCGCGCCTTCGAGGAGAAGGACCGCATCCTGCGGGTCCTCGACCGGGCGCTCCGGGCGCGCGAGGTGTGCATCTTCATCGGCGCCGAGAGCGAGTTCGCCGCGGTCCCCGACGTCTCGGTGGTGGCGGCTCCCTACGGCCTGGGCGGCAAGGTGCTGGGGACCCTGGCCGTGGTGGGGCCGACGCGGATGAACTACGCCCGGGTCATCCCGCTCGTCGACTTCACGGCGCGGGAGATCTCGCGCGCGCTGTCCGGGGAGGGGTAGGTCCTCCCGGCCTGCTTGTCCGCCCCCGGGCTGCGGTGCAAGAATGCTTCGGCGCCGCCCGCAGCGGCAGGCGCGGACCTTCGAGCGATGGGGCAGGACAACGGCAAGGGCTCGTTCTCGGCTGACATTCCCCAGAGCGTCCTCGACGAGGCGCTCGAGGCGGTGGAGAAGCGCGAGGGCGACGGCGGGGAGGGCGCGGCGCCGGCCGCGCCGCCGGAGGGGCTCGCCGCCGAGGTGGAGCGGCTGCGGGCCGAGCTCGAGCTCTCGCAGCAGAAGGGGCGCGAGAGCTACGAGAAGCTCAAGGAGGAGCACGACCTCCGTCTCCGGGCCGTGGCCGACCTCGACAACCAGCGGAAGCGCGCCGCCCGCGAGCGGGAGGAGACGCAGAAGTTCGCGAACGAGCGGCTCCTGAAGGACATCCTCCCCGTGGTCGACAACCTCGACCGGGCGCTCGCGGCCGCCCCGGACGGCAGCCCGCTCTCCGGCGGCGTGAAGCTGGTCCTCAAGGTCCTCGAGGAGGGGCTGGCGCGGAACGGCGTCCAGAGCTTCCACGCGCTGGGCCAGCAATTCGACCCGCGCCTGCACGAGGCCATCATGACCGTGCCCACGGCCGAGCACCCGCCGGGGACGGTGGTGCTGGAGCACGGGCGCGGCTTCCGGCTGTACGACCGGCTGGTGCGGCCCGCCCTGGTGGCCGTGGCTGCCCCGCCGCCGTCCGGCGGGGGCCCGGCCGGCGGCGCCGGCACGGAAGAGGTGGGCTAGCACATGGGCAAGGTCATCGGCATCGACCTCGGGACCACGAACTCCTGCGTGGCGGTGATGGAGGGCGGGGAGGCGACCGTCATCCCCAACAGCGAGGGCTCGCGCACCACGCCGTCGATGGTCGCCATGGCCGAAGGGGGCGAGCGCCTCGTCGGCCAGATCGCCAAGCGCCAGGCCATCACCAACCCCGAGTCCACCGTCTACGTGGTGAAGCGGCTCATCGGGCGGAAGGTCGAGGACAAGGAGGTGAAGCGCACCGCCGGCCTGGTTCCCTTCCGGATCGTCGCCGCCGACAACGGCGACGCCTGGGTGGAGGTCCAGGGCAAGCGCTTCTCCCCGGCCGAGGTCTCGGCGATGGTGCTCGCCAAGATGAAGCAGACGGCCGAGGACTACCTCGGCGAGCCGGTGACCGAGGCCATCGTCACCTGCCCCGCCTACTTCAACGACGCCCAGCGCCAGGCGACCAAGGACGCCGGCCGCATCGCCGGCCTGAACGTGCTCCGGATCATCAACGAGCCCACCGCCGCGGCGCTGGCCTACGGCATCGACAAGCAGAAGGACGCCAGGAGCGAGAAGCTCGCGGTCTACGACCTCGGCGGCGGCACCTTCGACATCACCATCCTGGAGCTGAACCAGGGCGTCTTCGAGGTGAAGGCCACCAACGGCGACACCTTCCTCGGCGGCGAGGACTTCGACCAGCGCCTCATCGACTGGCTGGCGAAGCGCTTCCAGGACCAGACCGGCATCGACCTCAAGAAAGACCGGATGGCCCTGCAGCGGCTCAAGGAGGCGGCGGAGCGGGCCAAGCACGAGCTCTCGAGCTCGGGCGAGACCGAGGTGAACCTGCCCTTCATCACCGCCGACGCCTCCGGCCCCAAGCACCTCGCCGAGACCGTCGACCGCACCAGCCTGGAGCAGCTCGTCGGCGACCTGGTGGAGAAGACCGTCGAGCCCTGCAAGGTGGCGCTGCGCGACGCCGGGCTCACCGCCCAGCAGCTCGACACCGTCATCCTCGTCGGCGGGATGACGCGGATGCCCAAGGTGCAGGAGGTGGTGCGGCGCTTCTTCGGCCGGGAGCCGCACAAGGGCGTGAACCCGGACGAGGTCGTGGCCGTGGGCGCCGCCATCCAGGGCGGGGTGATGAAGGGCGAGGTGAAGGACGTCCTCCTCCTCGACGTCACGCCGCTCTCGCTGGGCGTCGAGACCGCCGGCGGCGTCTTCACCAAGATCATCGAGAAGAACACCACCGTGCCCTGCAAGAAGTCGCAGGTGTTCTCGACCGCGGTGGACAACCAGCCGCTCGTCAGCGTCCACGCCCTCCAGGGCGAGCGCGAGATGGCGGGGGACAACAAGACCCTCGGCCGCTTCGAGCTCGTCGGCATCCCGCCGGCGCCGCGCGGCGTCCCGCAGATCGAGGTCACCTTCGACATCGACGCCAACGGGATCGTCCACGTCTCGGCGAAGGACCTGGGAACGGGCAAGCAGCAGCAGATCCGGATCACCGCCTCCTCCGGCCTCTCCGAGGAGGAGATCCAGCGGATGGTGAAGGACGCCGAGGCCAACCGGGCCGGCGACAAGGAGAAGAAGGAGCTCGCCGACCTCAGGAACAACGCCGAGGGGCTCATCTACACCACCGAGAAGAGCCTGGAGGAGTACTCGAGCGCCCTGAAGCCCGAGGACCTCGAGGAGATCCAGGCCGACCTGGAGGCGCTGAAGGGCGTGCTCGAGGGCGGGAAGCGCGAGCAGATCAAGGAGTCGCTGCAGCGGCTCGAGGGGAGCGCCTACCGCATCGCCGACGCCATCTACGCCCAGAGCAACACCGGGGGCGGGCCGTCCTAGCGGGCGGGGGCCTCCCGGCGCGTTGTCAAGGGCCGGGCCTGCGTTATATTGCTCCCGGCCGGGCTGCGCGCTGCGCCAACGCCCGGACTTCACTTGGAAAAGCGCGACTACTACGAGGTGCTCGGCGTCGGCCGCGAGGCCACGGACCCGGAGCTCAAGACCGCGTACCGCAAGCTCGCGCACCAGTACCACCCCGACAAGAACCCGGGCGACAAGACCGCGGAGGAGAGGTTCAAGGAGGTCTCCGAGGCCTACGCGGTGCTCTCCGACCCGGAGAAGCGCGTCCGCTACGACCGCTTCGGCCACCAGAACGGCCAGAGCCCCTTCGAGGGGTTCGGCGGCCCCTTCGGCGCCGCCGGGGTGAGCGACATCTTCGGCGACATCTTCTCGGAGATGTTCGGCGGCGGGCCGCGCCGGCGCGCTCGCCCCCGCGGCGCCGACCTCCGCTACCACCTCGAGGTGGCCTTCGAGGACGCGGCCTTCGGCACCACCGCCCGCATCCGCATCCCGCGGCCGCGCCGCTGCGACGTCTGCAAGGGCTCGGGCGCGAAGCCGGGCACCGGTCCCCGCACCTGCCCCACCTGCGGCGGCGCCGGCGAGGTGCGCGTCACCCAGGGCTTCTTCTCCATCGCCCGCACCTGCAGCCACTGCGGCGGCTCGGGGCGCGTCATCGTGGACCGCTGCGCCGGCTGCGGCGGCGCCGGCCACGTTCGCGAGGAGGCGACGGTGGAGGTGAAGGTGCCGGCGGGCGTGGACACCGGCACGCGCCTCAAGCTCCAGGGAGAGGGCGAGCCCGCGCCCGTCCCCGGCGGCGAGAGCGGCGACCTCTACGTGGTGGTGCAGGTGAAGGAGCACCCCATCTTCCGGCGCGAGGACACCGAGGTGGTCTGCGAGATGCCGATCTCCTTCACCCAGGCGGCGCTGGGCACCCACATCGACGTCCCCACCCTCGACGGGCCGGTGCGGATGAAGGTGCCGGCCGGGACGCAGTCCGGCAAGGTGCTCCGCCTGCGCGGCAAGGGGATCCCGGCGCTCGGCGGCTCCGGCCGCGGCGACCAGCACGTCCGCGTCGTGGTCGAGACGCCGACGCACCTCACCAAGGAGCAGCGCGAGCTGCTGGAGAGGTTCGCCGCGCTCTCGGGGGAGGAGACGAACCCCCGCACCCGCGGCTTCTGGGAGACGGTGGCCAGCCTCCTCGGGGACAAGGGCTAGCCGGGCGAGCGCGAGTCGCGAGCGCCTCCCGGCGCCTTGCTCCCGCCGCCCGCCGCTGCTACGAGTCGCCCCGATGCGCCGCGCCACCTGGACGCTCCTCGCCGCCGCCGCGCTCCTCTCCGCCTGCGCCAAGCGGGTGGTCGTGGACGGCCGGGAGTACCTGGAGGACGACGCCCGCCTCCTCGCCGCCGCCGAGCTCGACGCCCTGCGCACCCGCCTCGCGGCGGAGCCGCCGGAGAGGGCCGCCGAGGCGCTCGAGGCCTTCGCCGCGCGCCAGGGCGAGCTCCCGGAGGCGGCCGAGGCGCTCCTCGAGGCCGGGCGGCGCTGGCGCGAGGCGCGCCGGCCGGACCGGGCCGCCGGGGCCCTGGGCCGGCTCCTGGCCCAGCACCCGCTCTTTCCGCGCGCCATCGAGGCCAAGGCGCTCCTCGGCCTCTCGCAGGTCGACGAGGGGCGGACCCGCGACGGGCTCGCCACGCTGGCCTCGGTGTACGACAAGGTGCCGCCGGCGCAGCGCCTCGCCCTGGCCCGCCCCGCCGCCGTGGCCGCCGAGCGGAGCCAGGCCTGGCTGCTGGCGGTTCGCTTCCGATCCGAGGCGGCCCGCCTCGCTCCCGGGCCCGAGGCGGCGCTGGAGCTGGAGCGGGCCGTCGAGGCCGTCGACCAGCTCGACTTCCTCGAGGTGGCCCGCCTCCGCGAGGAGCTCGCCGAGGACGCCCCGGTGGCGCCGGCGCTGTCGCTGAAGCTGGCGCGGGTCCGGCTCCACCTCCGCGACGCCGACGGGGCGCAGGCGGAGGCCCGGCTGCTCGTGGAGCGCTGGCCGGCCTCGCCCTTCGCCGCCGAGGCCCGCGCCTTGCTGGAGAGGCTCGAGCGCCGCGTCCGCGTCCAGCCCAACGTGGTGGGGGTCGCGGTCCCGCTCTCGGGCCGCTTCAAGCCCTGGGGCGAGGCCATCCTCCAGGGCGTGGCCCAGGGGCTGGGCGAGGGCTTCCGCCTGGTGGTGAAGGACACGCGCGGCGAGCCGGAGGGGGCGCAGGTCGCCGTGGAGGAGCTCGCCGTCGCCGAGGGCGCCATCGCCGTCATCGGCGGCGTCTCCAACGCCGAGGCCCCGCGGGCGGCGAAGGCGGCCCAGGAGCTCGAGGTGCCGCTCCTGTCGCTGGCGAAGGCCGAGCGGGTGGTCGAGGCCGGACCCTTCGTCTTCCGGCTCATGCTCACCGCCGAGGCCCAGGCCCGGGCCCTGGCCGAGTGGGCCATGGACTCGCGGGGGATGCGCCGCTTCGCCCTGCTCTACCCCAGCGTGCCCTACGGCATCGAGCTGGCGAACGCCTTCTGGGACGAGGTGGAGGCGCGCGGCGGCGAGATGCGCGGCGCCGAGGCCTACGATCACGACCGCACCACCTTCGCCCCGCTGGTGAAGAGCCTGGTGGGCAAGCTCCACCTCGACGCCCGACCCGACTACGTGGAGCAGGCCAAGGCCGTCGCCGAGGGGGAGAGGGACCCCTTCCGCCGCCGCAAGGCCCTCGACAAGCTCCGGGAGAAGCTCGCGCCCCTCACCGATTTCGACGCCGTCTTCATCCCGGACTTCGCGCGCAACGTGGCCCTGGTGGCCCCGGCGCTGGCGGTGGAGGATGTCTTCACCGCCACCTGCGACCCCCGGGAGCTCGAGCGGGTGCGCAAGGCCACCGGCCGCGAGGACCTGGCGCCGGTGCAGCTCCTGGGCGCCAACGGCTGGGACGACCCGGTGCTGCTGGAGCGGGCCGGGCGCTACGTGGAGTGCGCGGTCTTCGTCGACGGCTTCTTCGCCGCCTCGGAGCGGCCGGCGACGAGGCAGTTCGCGCAGGCGTTCCAGGAACGGTACGGCCACCCGCCCACCATCCTCGAGGCGAGCGCGCACGACGCGGCCCGGCTGGTCCGCTCCGCGCTGGAGAAGGGGGCCCGGACCCGCGAGGCGCTGCGCGCGGCGCTGGCGGCGACGCGCGGGTTCCCCGGCGCCACCGGCGACCTCTCCTTCGACGAGCGGCGCGAGGTGCGCAAGCCCCTCTTCTTCCTCACCGTGGACCACGGGGCGATGCGCGAGCTCACCCCCGCCGAGCTCCAGACCGCGGCCCTTCCGCCGGAGCCCGGTCCGAGGCCCCGCTAGGCCATGGTCCGGACCCGGCCGTGGATCCACGCCGCGCTCCTGCTCGCCACCGCGGTCACCACCGTCGTCGCCGGCGCGGGGCAGGCGGCCCTGCCCGACGGAGCCGGGGTCGCCGCGGTGGCCCTGGCCGGCCTCCCCTACGCCGCCGCCATCCTCGGCATCCTCGCCGCGCACGAGCTCGGCCACTGGCTCATGGCGCGCGCCTGGGGCGTCGACGTCACGCTGCCCTACTTCATCCCCGGCCCGCCCTTCGCCGGGGTGGGCACGCTCGGCGCGGTGATCCGCATCCGCTCGGCGCTGCCGAGCCGCCGCGCGGTCCTGGACGTCGGCGCCGCCGGTCCCATCGCCGGCTTCGCGGTGGCCGTGCCCCTCCTCGCCGTCGGGCTCCTGCGCTCCGAGGTGCGGCCGGTGGGCGACGCCCTGCTCGAGGTGGGGAACGCCGGCTCGCCGGCCGCGATGCTGCGGGCGCTCCTCGCCGGGGAGGAGATCGGCGGAGCCGTGTCGTCGGTGCAGCTCATGGGCGACAGCCTCCTCACCGCGGCGGTGCAGCGCCTGGCCCTCGGGCCCCTGCCCCCGGGCCACGACGTCTTCCTCCACCCGGTGGCCTTCGCCGCCTGGGTGGGCCTGCTCATCACCGCCCTCAACCTCCTGCCGGTCGGCCAGCTCGACGGCGGCCACGTGCTCTACGCGCTCCTGGGGCGGCGCCGGGCGCTGGCGCTCTCGAGTCTCGCCGCCTGGGGCCTCCTCGCCTGCGGGCTCTTCCTCTCCTGGAGCTGGCTCCTGTGGTGGGTCATCGCCCGCTTCATCGTCCGCCCGGCCCATCCCCCGGCGCTCGACGAGGAGCCGCTCGACGGGGGCAGGGTGGCGGTGGCGCTGGTGTCGCTCGCGATCCTGGCGCTGACGTTCGTGCCGGTGCCCGTGTCCATGTGACGGGGGCCGCGCCCCCGCCCCTCCCCGAGGCCCTCGGTACGCTACACTCGCCCTCGATGGACGACACCCGACCCGGCGAGCTCGGGTGGGCGCTCCTCCGCTTCCCGCCGCCGAGGGCCCTGCCCTGAAGAAGCCCTCCGTCGCCGCCGTCCTCGGCCCGGGCGGCGCCCTCGACCGCGCCTTCCCCGGTTACGAGCACCGGCCCGATCAGCTCCGCATGGCCGAGGCGGTGGCCGGGGCGCTGGCGGGGCGGCGCTACCTCGTCGCCGAGGCCGGCACCGGGACGGGGAAGACGCTCGCCTACCTCGTCCCGGCGGCGCTCTCGGGGCGCAAGGTGGTGGTCTCCACCGCCACCAAGGCGCTCCAGGAGCAGATCTGGCTGCGCGACCTCCCGCTCCTGCGCGAGGGGTGCGGCCTCGAGCTCTCGGCCGCCATCCTGAAGGGCCGCGGCAACTACTTCTGCCTGGAGCGCGGCGAGCGCTTCGCCCAGAGGCCCACCTTCTCGTCCCGCCAGGAGGCGGCGCTCTGGCCCAGGCTCGCGGACTGGGCCCGCGAGACCGCGACCGGCGACCGCGCCGAGGTCGACCTCCCGGACGACTTCGCCGCCTGGCGCGAGGTCTCGGCGACCGGCGAGAACTGCCTGGGGCGCGAGTGCGAGCGCTACGAGGACTGCTTCGTCACCCGGGCGCGGGCGCGCGCCATGGAGGCCGACCTCCTCCTCGTGAACCACCACCTCTTCTTCGCCGACCTGGCGATGCGGACCTCGCGGGCCGGGGTCGAGGTCCTGCCCCCCTGCGAGGCGGTGGTCTTCGACGAGGCCCACGCCCTCGAGGACGTGGCCACCGAGTACTTCGGGCTCCAGGTCTCCTCCTGGCGCATCGAGGAGCTGGGGCGCGACGCGCTGCGCGCCGTCTCCGACCGGCCCGACCTGGCGGCGATGCTGAAGGCGCAGACCGGCGCGCTCGGGCGCGCCGCGGCGGGCTTCTTCGACCCCCTCGCCGAGGCGCTGCGGGAGCGGCACGGGTCCGGGGCCGGCGCCGGGAGGCGCGCCGGGGGGCGCGCCGCCGACCCCGAGGACGTGCGCGGCCCGCTCGACGCCGAGCTGCTCGAGCCGCAGGCCGCCGCCCAGGGCCGACTCGACGAGGCGCTGGAGGGGGTGCGCTCCCTCCTCGCCGACGCCGAGAGCCCGGCCCTCCTCGCCGTGGCGCGCCGGGCCGCCGAGATCCGCGTCGAGCTCAAGGCGGTCACCGCCATGGCCGAGCCCTCGCGGGTCTTCTTCGCCGAGGTGCGCGGCCGCGGCGTCTTCCTCCGGGCCGCGCCGGTGGAGGTGGCCGAGGAGCTGGTGGAGCGGCTCTACCGCCGGCTCGACACCGCGGTCTTCACGAGCGCCACGCTCGCCGCCGAGGGGCGGTTCGACTTCTTCCGGCGCCAGGTCGGGCTCGCCGACTTCGAGGTCGCCGAGGCGCGGTTCCCCGGCCCCTTCGACTACGGGCGCCAGGCGGCCCTGGTCGTGCCCGACGGCCTGCCGGAGCCGGCCCACCCCACCTGGCCCGGAGCGGCGGCGGCGGCGGTCCGGGAGCTCACCGCCATCACCGGGGGCCGGGCCTTCGTCCTGTGCACCAGCACCCGGATGATGCGGGCCCTGCGCGACCGGTGCGCCGACCTCCCCTGGCAGCTGCTCCTCCAGGGCGAGCGGCCCAAGCACCGCCTCCTCGAGGCCTTCCGGTCCGAGCCCTCGGTGCTCTTCGCCACCGCCAGCTTCTGGGAGGGGGTGGACGTGCCCGGCGAGGCCCTCTCGCTCGTGATCATCGACAAGCTCCCCTTCGCGCCGCCGGGCGACCCGGTGGTGGCGGCGCGGCTGCGGGCGGTGGAGGCGCGGGGCGGCGACGGCTTCCGGGAGCTCTCGGTCCCGGCGGCGGCGCTGGCCCTGCGCCAGGGCTTCGGCCGCCTGGTGCGCACCCGGAGCGACCGCGGGCTCGTCGCCGTGCTCGACTCCCGCCTCGTCACCCGCGGCTACGGCCGGGCCTTCCTCGAGACCCTGCCCGCCTGCCCTCTGCTGCGAACCGCCGAGGCGGCGCGCGCCTGGTGGGCCGGCGGCTAGACGCGGCCCTCCTCCCCCGGCGCCGGCTGCCCGCCTCACCGGACCGCGGGACCGCGCCGTCAGCCCTTGATGCCGAACCGCGGGGAGAGGAGGGGCGCCGGCGCCGGCTCCCGCTCCTCCTCCCACAGCGGCAGCCGCACCGTGAAGGTGGTGCCCACGCCCACCTCGGTCTGGACGTCGACGGAGCCGCCGTGGGCGAGCACGATCCCGTGCGCCAGCGAGAGCCCGAGGCCCCTGCCCTGGCCCGGGGTGAAGGGCGCGAAGAGCTTCCTGAGCTGATGGGCGGGAATGCCCCGCCCGGTGTCGGAGACCTGGACGACCGCGGCGTCGCCCTCGCGCCGGAGCACGAGCGCCACGTCGTTGGGGCGGTCCGGGTCGCGCGCCTGCACCGCGTTCACCACCAGGTTCAGGACCACCTCCACGAGCTCGCCGCGGTTCCCGAGGACGGTGACCCGGTCGCGGATCTCGACGCGCGCGCTCGCGGCCCGGAGGTCGGTGGCCGCGGTCCGGGCCACCGCCTCGACGATCTCGGCGAGCTCCACCGGCCGCATGAGCTCGCCCGGGGGGTCGCTCCGCGCCACCGAGCGGACGCCGGAGATCGCCTGCTGGATGCGCTCCAGCCCCAGCAGGCTCTCGGTCACCGCCGCCCCGGCCTCGCGCCGCGCGAAGGTCACGTCGCCGCGCTGCAGCGCCGCGCTCACCTGCTCGCCGGCGCCGGCCGCGAGCCCGGCGGCGGCGAGCTCGGAGAGGGCGCTCTCGTAGGTCGCCAGGTAGCGCCTGAGCTCGGTGAGGTTCGAGGCCACCACCGCGGTGGGGTTGTTGATCTCGTGGGCCACGCCGATGGCGAGCTGGCCCAGGGCCGAGAGCTTGTCGGCGTGCACCAGCCGCGCATAGAGGCGGCGGGCCTCGCCGACGTCCCGGGCCACGCGGATGACCCGGTCCTCGAGCCGGGTGACGTTCAGCTCGAAGGTCGAGTCGAAGACCCCGTCCTCGATCTCGACCACGCCGTCGGAGGAGGCCGACCACCAGCGCTCCGGGTGGCCGGCGAGGAGCCCGGCCAGCGTGTTCCCGGCGACGTCGTGGGGGCGCAGCCCCAGGAGCCTGGCGAAGGCGCGGTTGGCGCGGGTCACCACCCCGTCGAGGTCGGTGATGACCACCGCCTCGGCGAGGTCGTCGAAGGTGGCGCCCCACTCGCGGCGCGCCTTCTCGGCGCGCACCGTGAACGCGGCGGCGGCGGCCACCGCCCGGGTCCTGGCCTCGTGGAGGTAGCCGGCGACGAGGGCCACGGTGCCGAGGACGCCGGCCTCGAGCAGCCAGCCGGCCACCTGCTCCCGGGCGGCGCGGGGGGAGAATCCGGCGGTCAGCCCGTCGCCGAGGACGAGGAGGGCCAGGGCCCAGGCGGCCACCACCGCCACCTCGCGGGCGCGCGGGAGGGCCACCGCCGCGCCCACGACGCCCACGACCACTCCGTAGCGGAGCGCGCTCCCGGTGTCGCGCTCGACGAGCATCACCGCCACCGGGATGGTGACCACCAGCGCCGCCTGGGTGCGGGCCCAGAGGGCGAGGGCCGCGTGGGGGCGGGGGCGGGCCAGGAGGATCGCGCCCACGGCGTTCAGGGCGAGGAGGGCCGCACCCGCCGGGACCGCGGCCCAGGGGCGCGGCCGCCCGAGGAGCAGGTCGCTGGCCACCACCCCCGCCACGAATGCCGGGACGACGACCCAGCCGAGGCGCACCAGCCAGCGGAGCCCGCCGGCGAGCTCGGCGTCGTCGACGGCAACCTCGTCCGGCGAAGGCGGTTCGTCCCGATGCGCCATGCCCTGCTGCCCGCTCCTGCCCCGCACACCTGTATCCTGCATCGCGGCCGGGGGCGCAAGCGGCCCCGGCACCCGGGCGCCGTCGCCGCCCCCTTCCTGGATCTCTCCCGAGCGCCGGGGCTACACTCCCCCCGGGACATGGTCCAGTTCAACAACGAGACCCGGGAAATCGCGATCAAGGTCGTCTACTACGGCCCGGCGCTCTCCGGGAAGACGACGAACCTCCAGGCGCTGTTCCAGAAGATCGACCCCAAGGTGCGCGGGCGGCTGATGACGCTCGACACCAAGGACGACCGGACCCTCTTCTTCGACATGATGCCGGTGTTCTTCCGGACGCCCGGCGGGGTGAAGGTCAAGCTCAAGCTCTACACGGTGCCGGGCCAGGTCATGCACGAGTCGACCCGGCGCATCGTGCTGCAGGGGTCGGACGGCGTCATCTTCGTCGCCGACAGCCGGAAGGCGGAGGGGCCGCCGACCCTCGCCTACTGGAACAACATGCTGCGGAACCTGGAGGCGAACGGGCTCGACTGGAGGACCCTGCCCATCGTCATCCAGGCGAACAAGAAGGACCTGGCCGACTCCCGCGACGACGACATGGCCGACCTGCGCACCCAGGTGAAGCCGCTCGTGGTCCCGGCCGTCGCCATCCGCGCCGAGGGCGTGGTGGAGACTCTCCACATCCTGCTCACCCTCTGCTACCGGAACCTGGACCGGCAGGTGGGCCTGGAGCGGAACTGGCGCCTTTCGGAGCGCGACTTCCTGGGGCAGGTCTTCAGCTACGTCGACCTCAAGGGGACCCGGATCCAGTCGGCGAGCCCGGAGGCGTCGTGACGGTCCGGCCCTCGGTGCTGCAGCAGACGCTGTCGCTCGGCGACCTGCTCGACGACCGCTCCTTCACCGAGGTGTGCCAGTCGTTCGCGGAGCTCTACCGCGTGGGGCTCAAGGTCTTCGACGCCTCGGGCAACAAGCTCGTCGACGTCAAGGTCGGGAACGCCGACTTCTGCGGCTACATCTGGCAGAAGCCCGACGGCCGCAGCCAGTGCATCGCCACCGTGGGCCGGGTGAAGAACGACGGCGTCCCCGAGGACGGGAAGCCGACGCGCTTCGACTGCTTCTCCGGCTGCCGCTACGTGGTGGAGACGGTGCTCTACGAGGGCGACCCCATCGGCCGGGTGGTCTTCGGCCCCTTCGTGCCGGACGACCTCGTCCACCTCCCCAAGACCCTCACCTCCATCGCCTCCGACTTCGACGAGAAGCTCGCCCAGGCCTACATGCAGAAGATCCGGCGGGTGCCGCAGCCCACCGCCGACAAGATCGTCCGCCACTTCGCCGAGATCCTGGACGTCCTGGTCTTCAGCGGGCACAAGAACCTCGTCACCGCCCGGCTCCACATCGAGGCGGTCCAGGAGAGCTACCGGGAGCTGCAGGACAAGAACAAGCAGCTGGAGGAGAGCTTCGGGAAGCTCAAGGAGCTCGACCGCCTGAAGTCGAACTTCCTGGCGACGATGAGCCACGAGCTCCGCACCCCGCTCACCAGCGTCATCGGCTACAGCGAGATGATGCTGGAGGGGCTCGGCGGCCCGCTCACCGGCGAGCAGCGCGAGTACCTCCAGATCATCATGGAGAAGGGGGAGAGCCTCCTCCAGCTCATCACCTCCATCCTCGACATCACCAAGATCGAGGCCGGTCGCATCCGGCTGGTCATCAGCGAGGTGGACCTCGGCCAGCTCCTGCGAGACGCCGCCGCCACGGTGATGCCGGCGGCGCGCAAGAAGAGCGTGGCGCTCGGCTGCGAGACGGCCGAGCCCCCGCGCGTCACCTGCGACCGCGAGAAGCTGCGGCAGTGCCTCATCAACCTGGTCTCCAACGCCGTGAAGTTCACCCCGGCGGGCGGCCAGGTGTCGGTGGGAGCCGAGTCGCGCGGCGACCGGGTGGCCCTCTTCGTGCGGGACACCGGCATCGGCATCGCCGAGGACCATCTGAACAAGATCTGGGACACCTTCTACCAGGTGGACGGCTCCTCGACGCGCGAGTACGGCGGCGCCGGGCTCGGGCTCGCCATCGTGAAGAGCTTCATCGAGGCCCACGGCGGCGAGGTCCAGGTGACCTCCGCCCCGGGCCAGGGCTCGACCTTCACGATGTTCCTGCCGCTCCAGCACCCCGCCGCGGGACCCGCCGCCGGCCGCGCCGCG
The DNA here is from genome assembly GCA_036555405.1 of Anaeromyxobacteraceae bacterium. Taxonomy (GTDB): domain Bacteria; phylum Myxococcota; class Myxococcia; order Myxococcales; family Anaeromyxobacteraceae; genus DATBLK01. Next base: position 1,685 of record DATBLK010000191.1, on the reverse strand, counting down.
GCGGCCCAGGCGGCCGGCTCCCGCTGAGGCGGCGTGGCGCGCCGCTCCCCCCCGGGCGAGTTCGAGCTCATCGCCCGCTTCGCCCGGCCGGCCCCGCGCTCCGGGGCGGGCGTGGCCCTGGGCATCGGCGACGACGCCGCCGTGCTGCGGCTGCCGCGGGGGCGGGACCTCGTCGCCACCGTCGACGCCGTGGTCGAGGGCGTCCACTTCGACGGCCGCTTCGCCCCCGAGGACGTCGGCTGGAAGGCGCTGGCCGTGAGCCTCTCCGACCTCGCCGCCATGGGGGCGCGGCCGCTGTGGGCCCTGTGCGCCCTGGCCGCGCCGGGGAGCGCCGACCCGGGCCGGCTGGCCCGCGCCGGCCGGGGGCTGGCCGCCTGTGCCCGGCGCTTCGGCGTCGCCCTGGCCGGGGGCAACCTCACCCGCGCCGCCTGCCTCTCGCTGACGGTGACGGCGCTCGGCGCGGTGCGGCCCGGCCGGGCGCTGCGGCGCGCCGGCGCGCGGCCCGGCGACCTCCTCGTCGTCTCCGGAGCGCTCGGGGGGGCGGCCTGGGGCCGGCGGCGGGGCGCGCCCCCCGAGGCGGTGCGGCGCCAGCGCCGCCCCGAGCCGCGCCTGGCGCTCGGGCGCGCGCTCGCCGGGGTGGCCTCGGCCTGCATCGACCTCTCCGACGGCCTGCTCCAGGACCTGGGCCACCTCTGCCGCGCCTCGGGCGTCGGCGCCGAGGTCTGGCTCTCCGACCTTCCCCTGGCCGCGGGCCTTCCGGAGGCGGCCCGGGGCCGCGCCGACCTCGAGGCGCTGGCGCTGGGCGGCGGCGAGGACTACGAGCTCCTGGCCGCGGTGCCGCCGGGGCGCCTCGACCGCGCCCTGGCCCTCTCGCGCCGCCTGCGCGTGCCCCTCCAGGTCGCGGGGATCGTCACCGCGGGTCGCGGCGCCGTGGCCCGGGGCCTGGGCGGCGAGCGGCTCCGGCCGCGGAGTGGGGGGTGGGACCACCTCGCCAGGGTCCCCAGAACCGCGCCTTGACCGGGCCGGGGCGGGACGTAGGATGGCCGCGCGGGACCGCGCGCGCGGCGCCCGTTGGCCGGGAGGCGCGAGGTGGCGCGGTCGCCGAAGGAAGATCGGAACGAGCGGCCCAGCGCCCGCGGGGGGAGCGCGCCGCACCTCCTCGCGCTCCGCGGCCGGCCGGCCCTGACGCCGCCGCCCCGGCCGCTGCCGGCCAGCGCGGTCTCGGTCTCGCTGCAGACCAAGATCCTGGTCTCCTACGTGGTCCTGGGCGTGGTCCTCTACCTCGTCGTGCCCGAGCTCCAGGCGCGGCTGGCGAGCCGCGCCGCCGCCGCGGCCCTGGTGGTGGGCGTCACCCTGGCGGTGGGCTACGGCCTCACCGTGGCGCTGGCGCGCGTCGACCGGCTGGTCCGGCTCAAGGCCTCGGCGCAGGAGATCTCCGCCGGCGACCTCTCCCGCCCGGTGACCGACCAGGGGGCGACGCGCCTCCACGACGAGGTGGACGACCTCACCCTGGCCATCCGCACCATGCAGGAGAACCTGCAGGACCTCGTCTCCCGCATCCAGCGCACCGCGCAGTCGGTGGCCGAGAGCGCCAACGACCTGCAGCGCAGCGCCGAGGACGTGAACGGGTCCACCGACGAGGTGGCGCGCTCCATGGAGAACATCGCCAAGGGGGCCGAGGAGCA
>DATBLK010000174.1:0-13275 GCA_036555405.1 Anaeromyxobacteraceae bacterium | reverse complement strand
AGGCCATGCTCTCGGCACGGCTGGGGCCGGGAAACCCGGTCGCGGACCACTACGTGTACGCCATCTGCGGCGACGGCGACCTCATGGAGGGGGTGTCCGCCGAGGCCGCCAGCTTCGCCGGCCACAACCGGCTGGGCCGCCTGGTGGTCCTCTACGACGACAACGGCATCACCATCGACGGCAAGACCACCATCTCCTTCTCCGGCGAGGACGTCACCCGCCGCTTCGAGGGGTACGGCTGGCAGGTGCAGGCGGTGGACGGGCGCGACCGCGAGGGCATCGACCGCGCCCTGGGCGCCGCCCGGGCGGAGCGCGACCGGCCGAGCCTGATCCGCGTGCGGACCACCATCGGCTACGGCGCCCCGAAGAAGGCGGGCACCAGCGCCGTCCACGGCGCCGCGCTGGGCGAGGAGGAGCTGCTCGCCGCCAAGCGCAACCTGGGCTGGCCCGAGAGCCCGCGCTTCCTCGTGCCCGAGGACGTCCGGGCCTTCTTCGCCCGGCTGGCGCAGGAGCGCCGCGCCGAGGCCGACGCCCGCCGCGGGCAGGAGCGGGCCTGGCGGGCCCGGAGCCCGGAGGGCGCCCGGCTCCTCGACGCGCACGCGTCGCGCGCGCTGCCGCCCGACCTGCGCGCCCGGCTCCTCGAGGGAGCGGACGGCGCCGACTCGACGCGCAAGCTCGGCAGCTTCCTGATCCAGAAGGCGGCGGCGCTGGTGCCGGCGCTGGCCGGCGGCTCGGCCGACCTCAACGAGTCGAACCTCACCGAGCTCAAGGGGGCGGGCTCGGTGGAGCCGGGCCGCTTCGGCGGCCGCAACGTCCACTTCGGCGTCCGCGAGCACGCCATGGGGTCCATCGCCAACGGCATGGCCTACGACGGCCTTCACCTGCCCTTCGCGGCCACCTTCCTGGTGTTCGCCGACTACATGCGGCCGCCGGTGCGCCTCGCCGCGCTCTCGGGGATCCAGGTGATCTACGTCTGGACCCACGACTCCATCCTCCTCGGAGAGGACGGGCCCACCCACCAGCCGGTGGAGCACCTCACCGCGCTCCGCGCCATCCCCAACCTCCACCTGGTCCGGCCCGCCGACGGGCTGGAGACGGCGCTGGCCTGGGCCCACGCGCTCGAGCGCCGCGGCGGGCCCACCGGGCTGGTGCTGACGCGCCAGAAGCTCCCCAGGGTGGCGCGGGCCGGCTTCGACCCCGAGGCGGCGGCGCGCGGCGGCTACCTCGTCCAGGAAGCCCCGGGAGCGACGCTGACGGTGATGGCGACCGGGTCGGAGCTGCCCCTGGCCCAGGCGGCGCTCGAGATCCTCGCCAGGAAGGGCGTGGCGGCGCGACTGGTCTCCGTCCCGTGCCTGGCGTGCCTCGAGGCCCAGCCCGAGGAGTACCGCGAGGCCCTGCTGCCCCGGAGCCACCGGCTCTGCGCGGTGGAGGCGGGGCGGGGAACGGAGTGGTGGCGCTGGGTGGGGCGCGACGGACTCGTCGTCGGCGTCGAGAGGTTCGGCGCCAGCGCGCCGGAGAAGGCGCTGGCGGAGGCCTACGGGCTCACCCCGGCGGCCGTCGCCACGAAGATCGAGCGCTGGCTCGCGGTGTGAGCAGCGCCGAAAGCGAAGCGGGCCCGAACGGGCCCGCTCGCGGTGCGACCGGATCGGTCGGCGCGTTACCGCATCGCCGGGGCGGCGACCGCCTGCGCGACCGGAACGCTCGCCACCGGACGCGGCTCGAGCCGCTCGCCGCGCGAGAGCATCTTCAGCGAGAGCGACAGGAGGCTCGCGAGGAGCTCGCCCGACCCCGGAACGTCGAGCTTCCGGTAGATGCGCTTGCGGCGGGCGCGGATGGTCTCCGGCGACACGCCGGCGGCGGCCGCGGAGTCCTTGCACGCGAAGCCCTGGGCGATGCGAAGCACCTCGGCGCGCTCGGCGGGCGTGAGGGAAGTGCCCTCGAGGAACTTGGCTGCGAACGGCGTCAGGATCTCGATGTCGATCTGCGGCATTGTGCTCACCTTTGCTGGAGGAACCCCGATGGGGTAACGCTGGGGTCGTTCCCGGATACACTGCTCGGGAACTCACAGCCCCGTTTGGTGTCCGGCAACGGCACGATGCCAACGGACGCTTCCGTTGCCAACCCCCCCAGGTCATCTTCCTGCAAATCACCATGATTGCTCGGTGTTCTGTCTGACGACCTGCCTCCCTGGGGAGCGGGCACACATACGGCGACATTAGGCACGCCACCGTGCCATATGGGTGTCAACGCGAAGTATGCACGGCCTCGTGTCGCGACGTGTCCGGGCAGCGACCTGGGCCAGCCTGGATCGGCGTGAGGGATCTCGCTCCCCCGAGCCGATCCCGGTCGAGCCGCGGCCCGATGGTACGATGGCTCCTCCGTGGCGCCCGGCCGCATCGCCCTCGCCCAGATCGACACCACCGTCGGCGACCTCGATGGAAACGCGGCGAAGATCCGCGACCGCGTGCAGCGGGCGCGCGCCGCCGGGGCGGCGCTGGTCGTCTTCCCGGAGCTCTCGCTCTGCGGGTACCCGCCGCGGGACCTGCTCGATTTCCCGGAGTTCCTCGACCGCTGCGAGGCCGCGCTTCGCGACCTGGTGCAGCCGGCGGAGTGGTCTCGCGGCGTGGCCTTCGCGGTGGGCTTCCCGGAGCGGGTCCCCGGGGCCCCGGCCCCCGGCCTCCACAACGCCGTGGCGCTGGTGGAGGGCGGCCGCGTCGCCTCCGTGGGCCGGAAGTCCCTCCTCCCGACCTACGACGTCTTCGACGAGACGCGCTACTTCCTCCCCGCCCCGCGGAGCACGGCGGCGCCCGCCGAGGGCCTCGGGCTCTGGCTCGGGCTCTCCATCTGCGAGGACATCTGGAACGACAAGCGCTTCTGGCAGAGCCCGCGCTACGAGCGCGACCCGGTGGCCGAGCTCGTCGCCGGCGGGGCCTCGCTGGTGGTGAATCTCTCGGCCTCGCCCTACGCCATGGGGAAGCCGGCGCTGCGGGAGCGCATGCTCGCCGCCTCGGCCCGGGACCACGGCGCCGCGGTGGCCTACGTGAACCAGGTGGGCGGAAACGACGCGCTGCTCTTCGACGGCGCCTCGGCGCTGTACGGCCCCGACGGCGCGGTGCTGGCGCGGGCGCCCCTCTTCGAGGAGGCGCTGCTCGTCGTCGGGACGGACGGCTCCGCGCCCCGGCTCGAGGTGGAGCCGGGTGGGCCCGGGACGGGCCCGGCGGCGCCGGGGACGCCGGAGGAGGAGGCGGACGAGGTCTTCCGGGCGCTGGCGCTGGGCCTCCGCGACTACGCGCGCAAGTGCGGCTTCCGGAGCGCGGTCCTGGGCCTCTCCGGCGGGATCGACAGCGCCCTCACCGCCTGCATCGCCGCCGACGCGCTCGGGCCCGACGCCGTCCTGGGCGTCGCCATGCCGTCGCGCTACAGCTCCCGGCACTCCCTCGAGGACGCGGCGTCCCTGGCGCGGGCCCTCGGCATCCGCCTCCTGGAGGTCGGCATCGAGCCCATGCACGCCGCCTTCCTCGGCGAGGTGGAGCGGGCCGCCGGCGGGCCGCTCGGCGACGTCGCCGCGCAGAACGTCCAGGCGCGCATCCGCGGCCAGATCCTGATGGCGCTCTCGAACCACCAGGGGTCCCTCTGCCTCTCCACCGGCAACAAGAGCGAGCTGGCGGTGGGCTACTGCACGCTCTACGGCGACATGGCCGGCGGGCTCGCGGTCATCGGCGACCTGCCGAAGACCCTGGTCTACCGGGTGGCGCGCCAGGCGAACCGGCGCCTGGGGCGCGAGGCCATCCCGGAGCGGACCTTCTCCAAGCCGCCGTCCGCGGAGCTTCGCCCCGACCAGACCGACCAGGACACGCTTCCGCCCTACGAGGTCCTCGACGACGTCCTGGCGGCGCACATCGAGGATCGCCTCCCCTTCCAGGCCATCGTGGCGCGGGGTCACGAGCCGGAGACGGTGAGGCGCGTGCTCCGGATGGTGGTGGCGAGCGAGTACAAGCGCCGCCAGGCGGCGCCCGTGCTGAAGGTGACGGGGAAGGCCTTCGGCGAGGGGCGGCGGCTTCCGGTGGCGCAGGGCTTCAGGTTCTAGCCCTTCCGGGCTTCTCGGCGCCTCCCGCGGTTGCTACCTTCGGCGCGCATGGACGGCGAGCGCCCGAGCGGCCCCAGGGGAGATCCGCCGGCCCGGGGGGCCACGCTCGCCGAGCGGCTCGGCCCTCGCCGGGCGCGCCCCCTCGATGCGCTCTGGGTCGCAGGCCAGGTCGCGGACGCCCTCGGCCGCGCTCACGCCCGCGGCGTGGTGCACGGGCGCCTCGAGCCCGCAAAGGTGTTCCTCGCGGACGACGGCCACGTGGAGGTCCTCGACCTCGGCCCGGCGCCGCTCGACGACACGGCGCCCGGCGCGGCGGGCGGGGCGCCGCACTACATGGCGCCCGAGCAGGCCGCGGGCGCTCGGGCGGACGCCCGCGCGGACGTCTTCGCGGTGGGCGCCGTCCTCTTCGAGATGCTGGCCGGAGCTCCGCCCTTCGAGGTCCGCGACGGGCGCAGCGCGGCGCTCGACGGGAAGGCGCCGCGGCGGCTCCCGGGGAGCATTCCCGAGGCCTTGCAGCGGCTCGTCGGTCGCTGCCTGGACGGCGATCCCGAGAGGCGGCCCGCGAACGGCCTGGCGCTGGCGGAGGAGGTGAGGGCGCTCGAGGCCGTTCTCGGGACCCGCCGCGCCTTCCGGCGGACGGCGATCTACCTCGCGCTGGCGATCGCCGTCGGCTTCACGCTGGCCGCGCTCGCCGCCTGGCACCCCTGGAGGCGCTAGAGCCAGCCGAACGTGGCCGCCACGAACAGCCACAGGGGCGCGCCGGCGAGCAGGAGAGCCACCCAGGTCACCTCCGCGATCCGGCGGCGGCGCCCGTCGCGCTGGTGACGCGCCGCGGCGCGCAGCGCGCCGGCGGCGAAGGCGAGGAGGGAGATGGGGCCGAAGACCAGAAGGGCGCGGGTGGTCATGATCACACCTGCATCACTTCCTTGTCCTTGGCTGCCACCATCTCGTCGATCCGCTTCACGCCCTCGTCGGTCTCCTTCTGGACCTTCTCCAGCGACTTCTTGGCCTCGTCGGCGGAGATCTCGCCCTCCTTCTCGCCCTCCTCGACGAGGGCCTTGGCGTCCCGCCGCTCGTTGCGGATGGCGAGCTTCTCCTCCTCCCCCTTGTGCTTCACCTGCTTCACGATCTCCCGGCGGCGCTCCTCGGTGAGCTGGGGAATGGGGACGCGGACGATCTCCTTGTCCGACTGCGGATTCAGCCCCAGGTTCGCGTCGCGGATGGCCTTGTCGATCACCGGGACCAGGCTCTTCTCCCAGGGCTTCACGGTGATGAGCCGGGCGTCGGCCACCGCCAGGGTCGCCACCTGGTTCAGCGGCGTGGGCGTCCCGTAGTAGTCCACCCGCACCCCGTCGAGCATGTGGAGGTTGGCGCGGCCGGTGCGGATGCCGAGGAGCTCGTGGCGGAAGTGCTCCAGCGTCTTGGCGATGCGGTCGCGGAGGTCCTTGAGAATGTCGTCGGCGAGGCCCATGGGCCCTCCCCTCGTCAGGCGCGCTGCGTGTGCTTGCCCACCGTGGTGCCGATCTCCTCGCCCAGCACCGCCCTCCGGACGTTGCCCCGCTGCGTGAGGTCGAACACCACGATGGGGAGCTCGTTGTCCATGCACAGGCTGATGGCGGTCGAGTCCATCACCTTGAGGTTCTTCTTCAGGACGTCGATGTAGGAGAGGGTACGGAACTTCGTCGCCGCCGGGTTCTTGCGCGGGTCGTCGCTGTAGACCCCGTTCACCTTGGTGGCCTTGAGGAGCACGTCGGCGTGGATCTCCATGGCGCGCAGGCTGGCGGCGGTGTCGGTGGTGAAGTAGGGGTTGCCGGTGCCGGCGGCGAAGATGACCACCCGGCCCTTCTCGAGGTGGCGGATGGCGCGGCGGCGGATGTAGGGCTCCGCCACCTGGTGCATCTCGATGGCCGACTGGATGCGGGTGTTGACCCCGATCTTCTCGAGCGCGTCCTGCAGCGCCATCCCGTTGATGACCGTGGCGAGCATCCCCATGTAGTCGGCGCTCGACCGGTCCATCCCCTCGGTGGCGCCGGAGACGCCGCGGAAGATGTTCCCGCCGCCGATGGTGAGCGCCGCCTCCACGCCGAGGTCGACGACGTCCTTCACGTCCTGGGCGATGCCGGTGAGCGCCTTCGGGGAGATCCCGTACTTCCCATCCCCCATGAGCGCCTCGCCGGAGAGCTTGAGGAGGATGCGCTTGTAGCGGGGCTTGGCCTTCTCGGCTCTCTCGCTCGGCATGTGGGCGCGTCGATCCCAGGCTTCGACGGTTCGGCGTCTCGACGTCTCGGGCTTGCGGCTCGTGCGGCATTCTACCGGAACTTCCGCGGCGGCGGTGCCGCTCCCCCTAGGCCGGCGGCGACGCCTCGGGCCCGGAGCCACCGCGCCCGCGGCGCCCGCGGCGCCGCCCTCCGCGGCGGCGCCGGCGGCGGCGCGGTCCCCTCTCGGCGGCGCCGGCCTCGGCCGGCGGCCCGGGGCGCTGCTCCTCGCCCGGCGCCTCCTCGCCCGGCTCCCCCTGGCGCGGCCCCCCGTCGGCGTGGCCCTGCGCCGCGCTGCGCCACTGCGCCAGGGATTCCGCGCCCTCGCCGGTGGCCCGCACCGCGATCGCCAGGAGCTGGATGGCGTCGGCGAAGTAGGTCTGGCCGGCGACGCCGCGCCGGCGCCTCCGCGGCGGGGCCCGCAGCGCCCGCTGGGCGCCGAGGGCGAGCCGCGTCCGCTCCGCCACCCGGCGCGGGAGGCGCGCCGTGGCCACGAGCTGGTCGAGGAGCTCCTCGGCGGGCGAGGGACCGCCCCCCTCCGCGCGCGGCAGGTGGACGAGGAGCGCGCCGAGCAGCACCGCGTCCGAGACCTCGCCGCCGGAGCGGACGGCCTCGTCGAGCGCGGCGAGGTGGGCCTGCACCCGGCGCCGGCCCTCCTCCCCCTGCTCCTCGAGGTGGTCCGCCAGGGCCGGGAGCACGACCGGCAGCGCCCCCGCCGCGCGGAGGACCTCGAGCGCCCGGGCCGAGCCGCCGCAGCGCAGGATCTTGAAGATCTCCTCCAGCACCCGGGGCGGCGCGCAGCGCGACAGCTCGGCGGCGTGGCGCCGCATCGCCGCGAAGGTCTCGGGCTCGATGGCGAAGCCCAGCCGCGCGGCGAAGCGCACCGCCCGCAGCGCCCGCACCGGATCCTCGCGCATCCGGACCTCGGGGTCGCCGATGGTGGCGATGCGCCGGGCCTCGAGGTCGGCGCGGCCGCCCACGTAGTCGAGGACCTCGCCGGTGAAGACGTCGTAGAACAGGCCGTTCACCGTGAAGTCGCGGCGCCGGGCGTCCTCCTCGGCGGTGCCGAAGACGTTGTCGCGGGTGATGAGGAGGTCCCCCGCCTCGGGAACGTCGTCGCCTACGTCCACCGGGTTCTGCCGGAAGGTGGCCACCTCCACCACCTTGCCGCCGCGGAAGTAGACGTGGGCGAGCCGGAAGCGCCGCCCGATGAGCCGGCAGTTGCGGAACACGGCGCGGACCTCGCCCGGGTGGGCGCTGGTGGCCACGTCGAAGTCCTTGGGCGTGCGGCCCAGGAGGACGTCGCGGACGCAGCCGCCCACCAGGTAGGCCTGGTGGCCGGTGTGCCGAAGGCGCGAGACCACCTTCACCGCGTCCATGTCGATGCGCTCGAGCGGGATCTCCGGCTCGTGGTCGAGCGCCGGGAGCTCGACGTCGAGCGCCAGGTCGCGGTGGCGAGGCGGGGGCGCCTCGCCGCGCCGGCGCTGCGTCTCTCGATGTGGGGGGTGGCCGTCGCCGGCCCGGACGTCGTGGGAAGGATGTGGTGCCGTCATTCGCTCGCCGGATCGGGGGGCGCTCGGGTCGGCGGTCGATTCCGCCGCGCGGTCGCACCGGCACCGTCGGGCTCTTCCTCTGGCACTCTTGTATCGGCTCGCCGACCGCGGGTCAATTCGGGAATCACGGCGCCCCGCGGCCGAAGAGGCTGCCCTGGCGCGGCGGATCGTCGAGCAGCTCGCGCACCGGGGCGAAGGTGCGGCGGTGCGCGGCGCACGGGCCGAGCCGGCGCAGCGCCGCGAGGTGCTCGGGGGCGGAGTAACCCTTGTGCCTCGCGAAGCCGTAGCCGGGGTACGCGGCGTCGAGCTCGACCATGAGGGCGTCGCGGGCGGTCTTGGCGAGCACGCTGGCCGCGGCGATGCTGAGGCTCCGGGCGTCGCCCTTCACGATCCCCTGCTGCGGGATCCGGAGCTCCGGGAGCCGGCGGGCGTCGAGGAGCAGGTGGTCCGGCCGCTTCGCCAGCCCCTCCACGGCCCGGCGCATGGCGAGGAGGCCCGCCCGGTAGACGTCCAGGGCGTCGACCTCCCGCGCCGAGGCGATCCCCAGCGCCCAGGCCACGGCTCCGGCCCGCAGCTCCGCGGCGAGGCGGAGGCGCTCGCCCTCGTCGAGCTTCTTGGAGTCGTCGAGGCCGCGCGGGCGGAAGTCCCGCGGGAGGATGGCGGCCGCCGCCACCACCGGCCCGGCCAGGGTGCCCATTCCCGCCTCGTCCACGCCGGCGACGCGCTCGACACCCCGGTCCCAGAGCTCGCCCTCGAACCGGAGGAGCGCGCGGAGGCGCTGGCCCTCGGCGCGGTTCTCGCGCCGCCGGCGCGTCACGCGCGCCAGCACCTCGCGAGCGCCGGCGCGCGCGTCGCACGCGAGGGCCAGGGCGTCGGCGGCGGAGAGGGGGTCGCCCTTCTCGAGGAAGCGGCGGCGGAGCTCGGCGACGGAGAGGGAGGCGGGGTCGCCGGTGGGCACGGGCGACATCGTACCCGACCGAGCCGACCGTCCGCGACGCCTCGCCCAGCTCCCGGACCGCGACCTACTCCTGGCACCTCGGGCAGTGGAACGTGGTCCGCTGCGCCTGCACGATGCGGCGAATGCGCGCTCGCCGGCAGCGCGGGCAGCGCTCGCCCTCCCGGGCGTAGACGAGGAAGGGGTTGTCGCCGCCCTCCTCCACGTAGACGACCTCGGGCCCGTCCTCGGCCCGGAGCGCGGCTCGGACGGAGGCGAGAACCCCGCGCGCCAGTGCCTGGACCTCTGCGCGCGAGAGCGAGGCGGCGCGCCGCCTGGGGTCGATCCGGGCCCGGAAGCAGGCCTCGGCGGCGTGGATGTTGCCGACGCCGGGGAGGAGGCGCTGGTCGAGCAGCGCCACCTTCACCGGCCGCCTCGTGCGAGCGAGCCTCGCCGCGAGCCGGTCGACGTCGATCCCGGCCTCCAGCGGGTCGGGGCCGAGCGCGCGGATCTCGGGCAGGTCGTCGAAGCGGGCGCCGGGGACGGTCCGGAGGCGGCCGAAGAGGCGCGGGTCGCGGTAGTGGAGCGTGGCGCCGTCGTCCAGGAGCAGGCGGGCGCGGGAGTGCGAGGGGGAAGGCTCGCCGGGCGCGCGGCGCAGCCACTTCCCGGTCATCCCGAGGTGGGAGTGCAGGCCCACGGGCTCGCTGCCGCCCATGGCGACCATCAGGTGCTTGCCGACGCGGCCCACCGACTCGATGCTCCGCCCCGCGATGGCCCGCGCCAGCGCCGGCCCGGTCCCGGGTCGGAAGATCCGCCCTGCCCTCCGGTCGGTCTCGGCGGCGACCACCACCCGGCCGACCGCCCAGCGCCGCAGGTTGCGGGCGGCGATCTCGACCTCCGGCAGCTCGGGCATCGACCCACGTCCTCCAGCTCGACGAAGGCTACTTCCTCTCGAACAGCGCCGCGTAGAACCCGTCCGTGCCGTGCAGGTGCGGGAGGAGCGTCAGCTCGTGGCCCGGCGCGGCCAGGGCCCGGGCCCGGTCCTCGCCGAGGGCGGCGGCCATGGGCAGGGGCTGCAAGCCCGGCGCCTCGGCGGCCAGGAAGGCGGCCACCTCCTCGTTCTCGGTGCGGAAGAGGGCGCAGGTGGCGTAGAGGAGCCGGCCGCCGGGCCGGACCAGCCGGGCGAAGCGGGCGCAGAGCTCGCGCTGCGTCGCCGCGAAGCTCTCGGGCTCGCCGGGCCGGAGCCGCCAGCGGGTGTCGGGCCGGCGGCGGAGCGCTCCCAGGCCGCTGCACGGTGCGTCGACCAGGACCCGGTCGGCGACGCCGGCGAGGTCCCGGAGGGCGGCGTCCGCCTCCGCGCCCGGCGGGAGGAGGCGGAAGCGCAGGTTGTGCACGCCGGCGCGCCGGGCGCGGCGGCGCGCCTCGCCGAGCCGCCCCTCGTCGACGTCGAGGGCGAAGAGGTCGCCCCGGTTCCTCATCTCCATCGCCAGCGCCAGCGACTTCCCGCCGGCGCCGGCGCAGGCGTCGACGACCTTCCGTCCCGGGCGGGCCCCGGTGGCGAGCGCCAGGAGCTGGCTTCCCTCGTCCTGGATCTCGAACCAGCCGGCGCGGAAGGAGGGCAGCGCGAAGGCGTTGGCGTGGCCGTCGAGGACCAGGCCCCAGGGCGAGTGGGCGGTGGGCGACGCGACGGCGCCCTCGGCGGCGAGCCGGTCCCGGAGCTCCTCCCGCGAGCCCCGCAGGAGGTTGGCGCGCACGGTGAGCGGGGCGCGGGCGTTCAGGGCGGCGAGCAGGGCGCGGGCCTCGGCCTCGCCTCGCTCGGCCGCGAGTCGCCGAACCACCCAGCGCGGGATCGACTGCTCGACCGCGAGGCGGGCCAGCGGGTCGGCGACGGCGGCCACCCGCCCGCCGGCGCCCTCGAGCGCGACGAGCGCCGCCGGGGGCACGCCCAGCCGCCGGGCCGCCTCGCCCGGCGGCGCGCCGGAGCGGGCCAGCCAGAGCGCGTAGAGCGCCGCCGGGCCGGGCCGCGGCGCGGCCGCCGGCACGCCGGCAGCCTCGCCGAGCAGGGCGCGCCCGTCGCCCATGAGCCACTCGAGCTGGCCGCGCCACCGCACCAGGCCGAACACCGCCTCGGCCACGGCCCGGCGCTCGGCGGCGAAGAGCCGGCGCTCGCGGCGGATGACCCGCTCCAGCGCCCGGTCGGCGAGCCACCCCTGGTCGTGGAAGAGGCCGTAGGCCTCGAGGACCGCGGCGTCCACGAGGTCGGCGCGGGGCGGACGCCCTCCTCCAGGCGCGGGCTCCCGGCGCCGGGTCGGAGGGCGACGCGCGGTCGGCCCGCGCCCGGGCCGGAGTCGCGGACGGGGCACGCCCCAGGCTACAGCGCCTCGAGCACCGCGGCCACGTGCCCGTCGACCTTCACCCTGGGGAAGACGTGCTCCACCTTGCCGTCCGGGCCCAGGACCACCGTCGTCCGGACCGTTCCCCAGACCTTCTTCCCGTACATGTTCTTCTCCTGCCAGACGCCCCAGGCCTTCTGCACGGCCGCGTCGGCATCGGAGAGGAGCGGGAAGGGAAGCCGGTACTTCTCCTTGAACTTCTTCTGGGCCTCGGGTCGGTCCCTGGAGATCCCGACCACCGCCACCTTCTGCTTCTCGAACGCGCCGACCTCGTCCCGGAAGTCGCAGGCCTCGCGCGTTCAACCGCTGGTCATCGCCCTGGGGTAGAAGAAGACGACGACCCGCCGCCCCGCGAAGTCGGAGAGCTTCACCGTCCGACCGTCCTCGTCCGGCAGGGCGAAGCCGGGGGCCTTCTTGCCGGTCTCGAGCGCCATGCGCCTCCTCCGATCGCCCGCGCCCGGCGGGGCGCGGCGAGCCGGTTCTTAGCCCGGCCGCCGGTGCCGGACAACCGCAGTCCGCCAGGGATTCCGGGACCTTGGATCGCGGAGAGGCTTGCGGAGCGCGCCGGCACGTGCTAAACGAGCGTCCCCTCCCGGCTTCCCCGGGAAGGCCTGGCCCTTGGGCCAGGGTCGTAAATTCACACACCTTTCCGCGGCGCCCCGGTGCCCGGCGAGGGAGGGCAGCATGCCCTCTCGCCCGGTGAAGGCGCCATCGAATCCGGAAGAGGTGGAGGAACAACCGGAGAGCCACATGGAGACGACGCCGCAGCCCCCGCAGCCCCCTCCCCCCCCCGCTCCGCCCCCGGCGCCCGAGCCGCCCGGCGAGATGGCGACCGCCCTCGCCGGCCAGGGCACGGCCATCACCATGAAGCAGCTCCTCGAGGCGGGGGTCCACTTCGGCCACCAGACGAAGCGCTGGAACCCGAAGATGAAGCCCTTCATCTTCGGGGCGCGCAACGGCATCTACATCATCGACCTGCAGAAGACGGTGTCCCTGGCCCGCACCGCCTTCCGCTTCGTCTCCGACGCGGTGGCGCGCGGCGGCACGGTCCTCTTCGTGGGCACGAAGAAGCAGGCCCAGGACGTCATCCGGGAGGAGGCTTCGCGCTCGGGGATGTTCCACGTGACGAACCGCTGGCTCGGCGGCACGCTCACGAACTTCAAGACCATCAAGGCCGGCATCGACCGGCTCAAGGCCATCGAGAAGATGGCGGCGGACGGCACCTACGAGCGGCTCCCGAAGAAGGAGGTCGCCTCCCTGGAGCGCGAGCGCGGCAAGCTCGAGAAGAACCTCGGCGGCATCAAGGAGATGTCGCGGCTCCCGGCGGCGGTCTTCGTGGTCGACACCCGCAAGGAGTACATCGCGGTCCACGAGGCGAACCGGCTCGGCATCCCGGTGGTGGCGGTGGTGGACACGAACTGCGACCCCGAGGGGATCGACTACGTCATCCCCGGCAACGACGACGCCATCCGCTCCATCAAGCTCTTCACCGGCAAGGTGGCCGAGGCCTGCGTCGAGGGGAAGGCGCGGCACGGCGCCTGGGTCGCCGAGCACGGCGCCCGGGACGAGGAGCAGGAGGACCGGGACGCCGCCAGCGAGCGCGGCCAGAAGCGCGAGCGCCGGGGCCGCGGCGAGCGGCGCCCGCCGCGCGAGGACCGCGGCGCCGCCAGCGCCCGCGTCGAGGTGCTGCGCAAGGGCGAGGTGCAGCCGCCGCAGCCCGAGCCCGGGGCCGCGAAGGAGTAGGCCGGCGGGCCGGGCCTACCGGGGCGGGCCCCGTGGGCCCGCCCCGCGGCATTCGAGGGAAAGGAACCGACGTGGCCGAGATCAGCGCGCAGGCGGTGAAGGAGCTCCGGGAGAAGACCGGGGCCGGGATGATGGACTGCAAGAAGGCGCTCGCCGAGTCGGGCGGCGATTTCGCCAGGGCCGAGGAGCTCCTGCGCAAGAAGGGGCTCGCCGCCGCCGCGAAGAAGGCGAGCCGGGTCGCCACCGAGGGAGCGGTGGCGAGCTACGTCCACATGGGCGGGAAGATCGGCGTCCTGGTGGAAGTGAACTG
>DATBLK010000167.1:0-9581 GCA_036555405.1 Anaeromyxobacteraceae bacterium | reverse complement strand
GCATCTTCGACCCCTTCTTCACCACCCGGCCCGGCGGAGGGGCGGGGCTGGGACTCTCCCTCTCACACGGCATCGTGGAGGCCCACCACGGGAGGATCCTGGTGGACGGCGTGCCCGGCCGAGGCGCCCGCCTGGTCGTGTACCTGCCGGCGGCGGCCCCCGAGCCGCACCTCTCGTAGCGGGCCAGGAGCGGCACCATGCCCTATCGAACGGAATCCCCGCTGGAGGCCGACGCCGAGGGGGAGCTGCTCGTCCCCGGCTTCATCCACGAGGTGCGGCACCCCCTCATGGGCATCAAGGCCGGGCTCCAGCTCGTCGCCCGCGCGCTGGGCGAGGAGGTCACGCGCCTCGAGGAGTGGGGCCTGGTGGCCTCCCAGGTGTCGCGCCTGGAGGAGACGCTCCGGGGCTACCAGGAGCTCATGCAGCAGGGCGACCGCCCGGCGGCCGACTTCGCGGTCGCGCCGGTGGTGCGCCGCGCGCTCGACGTGCTCGGCTTCCGCCTCCGCCGGCTGGGACCCCGGTTCACGCTCGAGGTCGAGCCGGCGGCGCCCCTCGCCCGCGGCGCGCCGAGGGCGCTCGTGCACGCGGTGGTCAACGTCGTCGCCAACGCGCTCGACGCCCTGGAGGAGGCCGGCGCCGCGCGCCTGGCGGTGCGCGTGCTGGCGGCGCCCGGGGACCCGGGCCGCGTCCAGGTCCGGGTCTCCGACGAGGGTCCGGGGATCCCGCCCGACCGGCGAGACCGGATCTTCGAGCCCCGCTTCACCACCAAGGGCCGGAACGGCTCGGGGCTGGGCCTCTACGTGGCCCGCCGCATGGTGACCGCCTGCGGCGGGGCGGTGCTGCTCGTCGGGGAGGGCGATCCGGCCCGCCTCGCCTGGGCCCGGACCGAGTTCGCGGTCGAGCTCCCCGCGAGCAGGGAGCGGCCGTGAAGCGCCGCGGCGACGCGTCCCTGGCCCGGCTGATCCTGGCGGCGCTGGCCGTCGCGGCCCTGGTCTCCGGCGCCGCCTGGCTCGTCTTCCAGCGGACGCTGGGCCGGGAGGGCCCGGCCGCCGCCTCGGTCCCGGCGCCTCCTCCGGCGGCCCCGCCCGCGCCGCCGGCTCCGCCCGTCGAGCGCACCGCCAGGGTGGTGGCCGTCACCGGCACCGTCGAGAGCGGCCGGGGCGAGGGTCCGTGGACGCCGCTGCGCGGGGGGGAGAGCCTCGGGCAGGACGAGTCGGTGCGCGCCGGTCCGGGATCCGGCGCCGACATCGCCGTCGGCGACCGCGCCCGCCTCACCGTCGCCGAGCGGACGCAGCTCTCGGTGGAGGAGCTGACCGAGGCCGTCCACCGCTTCCGCCTGAAGCGCGGCCGCGTCGCCGCCGACTACCGGCCCGACGGGGCGCGGGTCCTGCGGATCGAGAGCGGGGCCGGGGACGCCTTCGCCGAGGCGGCGAGCGCCCGCTTCAGCGCGCTGTCCTCCGGCGACACCCTGGCGGTCGCGACCGAGACCGGCGCCGTGAACCTGCGGGCCGCCGGGGCCGCGGTCCAGGTCGGCGCGGGCGAGGTGGCCCTGGCCCGGCCGGGCGAGGCGCCCTCGGCGCCGGCCGCCGTCCCGGCCGCCGTGCTGCTCAAGGTCGTGGACGCGGGCCGCGTCGCCAGCGCCAGCCTCTGCGCGGCGGTCGAGGGCCGCGTCCAGCCGGGCTCCGAGGTCAGCGTCGATGGGGAGCCGGTCGAGGTCGGAGCGGACGGGAGCTTCGCGGCGCGCCTGCGCCGCCGGCCCGGCCTGGAGCAGGTGCGGGTGGCGGCGCGCGATCCGCTGGGAAGGACCGCCGAGCGGAAGGTCTCGTGCCGCAAGGAGCGCTGGGAACGCATCGATGACTTCGCCGTGCGCTGGAAGAATGCCCGGGGGCGCTGAGCTTCGGGCCCTCCTGGCGCTCGCGGTCGCGCTCGCCGTCCCGGCGGGCGCGGACGAGGAGGCCTGCGCCCTGACGATCCGGGCCGAGCCGGCGGAGCTCACCCTCGGCACCGGCAGCCGGGCGACGCTGCACGTCGGCGGCGCCGGGGACGCGGCCCCCCGGCTCCAGGTGAGCGCCGGGCGGATCGACGAGCTGCGCCCCGACGGCGCCGGGAGCTTCGCCGCCGTCTACCACCCGCCGGCCGAGAGCCACCCCCAGCTCGCCATCGTCTCGGCGGCCGGCGCCTCCGGTTGCGGCTTCGCGGTGCTGCGGCTCCTGGGCCAGGGCGACGCGGAGGTGAAGGCCCGGAGGCGCACCTCGGTCTCGGTCCGCATCGGGGACCGGGTCTTCGGCCCCGTCGACACCGACGGGAAGGGCCGGGCGACGGTCCCGGTCGTCGTCCCGCCCGGCGTGAGCCACGCGCTCCACGGCCGCCAGGTCATCCCGCTCCGCCCGCCGCCGCTGCGGCAGGTGGCGCTGGCGCTCGACCCGGCGGAGGCCGCCACCGACCGGATGGTGGAGAGCCGCGTCCTCGCCTTCGCGGCCGCCGAGGAGGGCGCGGCGTGGACCGGGCCGCCGCCGCGGCTCGAGGTGTCCGAGGGGACCCTCTCCGGCCCGACGCGACTGGGGCCCGGCGCCTTCCTCTGGCGGTGGCGGGTGCCGGCGGGGAGGCCGCGGACGGCGGCGGTCTCGGCGCGCCTGGAGGCGAGCCGGTCGCTCGCCGCCGAGTCGCGCATCGAGCTCGGCGCCGGTCGCGCCGCCCGGCTCCTCGTCGGATCCGCGCGCAAGTGGGCGGCGGCGGGCGACAGGGTCGACTTCACCGTGCGCGCCGCCGACGCCGCCGGGAACCCGGCCGAGGGCGCGCCGCGACTCGAGCTCTCGGCGGGCAGCCTCGAGTCCCTGGAGCGCCTGGAGCCGGGCGCCTGGCGCGCCCGGGTCGCCGTCCCCGAGAGCCTGGGCGGGCGCCAGCGGCTGGAGCTGCTCGCCCGCGTCGGCGAGGCCCACGGCCGGGCGGCCGTCGTCCTCGCCCCCGGGGCGCCCAGCCGCATCGCGATGGAGCTCGGCGCGGCGGACGTGGTGGCCGACGGGGACTGCGAGGTCCCGCTGGCGCTGCTCGTGGCCGACCGCTTCGGGAACCCCGTGCCCGAGCCACCCGCGGTCGGGGCGGGCCGGGGGAGCATCGCCGGGATCGCGCCGCGGCGGGCGGGCGGGTGGCAGGCGCGCTACCGGGGGCCGCGGCTCGAGGAGCGCTCCTTCGACACCGTCCGCGCCTGGCTGGGGCCGACCGAGACCTCCGGGCGGCTCCTCCTCCTCCCCCGGGTCCGGGCGCTCTCGCTCGCCGCCAGGGTCGGCGCGAGCCTGCGGCCCGGCGGCGCCTCCGGGCCGTCCGCCGCCATCGAGGCGGCCTTCTGGCCGCACCGCCTTCGCGGCGCCGGCGGCGTGGCGCTGGAGGTCGGCTGGAGCTCCTTCGAGCGCAGCGACCCGGTGGCGGTCGGGGCGGGCGCGGCTCGGCTCGAGGGGCGCGCCCAGTTCGCCTCCGCCCTGGCGAGCGGCCTGTGGCGCTTCCGGCCGGGACCGAAGGCCGCCTTCTGGCTCGCCGGCGGCGGCGGGCTGGTGCTGGTCGCGTCCCGCGTCGGGCTCTCTGCCGCCCCTCCCCTCGCGGAGACGGCCTGGATCCCCGAGGCCCACGTCGCCGCCGGCGCCGGCCACCGCCTGGGCCCCGGAAGCCCCTTCCTCGAGGCGCGGCTCGGCTGGCAGGCCGACCCGGGGCTCGACGCCCTCCGCGGCTCCCTCACCTCCCTGACCCTGAGCCTGGGGTATCGCCTTGACCTCCTCTGAGCCCCACCGCGGCCGGGGCCGCCTCCCCCGGGTGGCGCTGCCGGCGGCGCTCCTCCTCGCGGCCGGCTGCGGCCGCGCTCCCGCCGACCTGTCGCCGCGCCCCGCCGCGGTGGAGCCGTCCTCTGGCGACCCCGCCGTCGCCACGCCGGTCGCGATCCGGGGCGAGGGCTTCCGGGTAAGGGCCACGCTCAGCCTCGCCGGATCCGCCGGCGACGTCGTCGACACCACCTACCGCGCCTGGCTCGGCGGGGTGGAGCTGCAGCAGGTCCTCTGGGTCGGCGAGCGGGAACTGCAGGCGGTGGTGCCGCCGGGCCTGGCGGTCGGGAGCCACGCGCTCGAGATCCAGGATCCGGAGGGGAGGAAGGGCGGGCTGGCGAACGCGTTCTACGCCGGGGTGCCCTCGGCGACCCCGGCCGCCCTGGCGGCGACGCTGTCGCTGCCGGCCAGCGTGGGCCCCGGGGACTTCTCCGCGACCATGACCGTGACCAACACCGGCGGGTCGGCGGCCCTCGGGGTGACGCCCGGGCCGCTGGCGCTCGCGGGAGGGAGCACGGCCACCCTCCTGCTCAAGTCGGCGCCGGCCGGCGGCGTCGCGCTGGCGGGCGGCCAGCAGGCCACCTTCGGCTGGACCTACGCGCCACTCTCCGCCGGGACGGTCCAGCTCCAGGGATCCGCCTCCGGGACCGACGCCGGCTCCGGCGGGGCGGTGACCTCCCCCACCGCCCTCTCCAACCTCGCCGCGGTGGCGCAGCCCGCGGCCGTCCAGCTGGCCTCGAACCCGTTCGGCGACGGTACCGCCTTCGCGCAGCTCGCGGCCCTCGGCGGCCAGCTCCTCGTCGGCCCGAGGGGGGACGGGACCGGGGCCGTGAGCATGAACCCCGACGGCACCGGGGCGCTGGCCCTGGCCTTCGACTTCCCCAGGGACCTGGTCGCCGCCGGGACCCGGAGCTCCAACACCTGGGCCGGGGCCCCCACCTTCCCGTCGATCGGCGCCGCCGGGTGCGCGCCGAACTCCGCGGCGTGCGGTCCCGACAACGAGAACGGCCGGGGCCTGTTCACCTCGGGCACGATCGCGGCTGCCGAGTGGCTCGCCGTCGGGGGCTCGCTCGGGTCCGGCCAGTACGCCTACCTCTACCTGGCTCCCGCCGCCGCCAGCCCCGTCGCCTTCCGCTACGTCGACCTCTCGCAGGTCGCGCTGACGCAGGGGACGGGACTGACCGCCTTCCACGTCTTCCACGACGTGGCCTACCTGGGAATCGAGGGCGTGGGGCGCCCCATGCTGCTCGCGCTCCGCTCCACGCCGGGGGCGCCGGGCCTCGACGCGGCGGTGGGAACCGACGTGGTCGACCTCCAGCTCGACCTCATGCCGGGGCTCGGCGCCTCGGGGACGCCACGAAACCCCGCCACCTACGTGACCGTGGACGCCATCGCCTCCTTCGCGGACCGGCTCTACCTCGCCAACAACGGCGGCTTCATCCGGACCACGACCGCCGCCCCGGGCGGCTACCAGGCCAGCCCCGGCGACTGGTCGCCCTGCACCCCCGCCGACGCCGCCTACGCCGCCCTCGCCTCGGCGACCACCGGCAAGCGCACCGACCTCGAGCCCGGCGACCGGGCGGTGCCGCAGATGGCCGCCTGGAATGGCCGGCTCTACGCCGCGCGCAACACCACCGCCGGCCCCCAGCTCTGGGCCTGCGACCCGGCCGCGGGCGGCGACCCGGGGCAGTGCGACCCCGGAGACTGGTCGCTCGTCGCTCCGGACGGCGCGACCGGGCTCACCCGGCTCGGCGACCCCGACAACGCCCGGGTGACGCTCCTCGTCGCCACCCCGGGGCACCTCTGGATGGGTTTCGACAACGCGGTCGAGGGGATCCAGCTCTACCGCGCCGCCTCCGCCGCCCCCGCGGCCGCGGGCGACTTCGAGGGGGACGCGGGCTGCGTCGCCGGCCAGGCGGGATGCCGCGGCCTCGGCGGGGGCGGCCTGGGAAGCCCGACCGGCAACACCCGCATCTTCGACGCCAGGGCGTTCACCTTCCAGGGAACGACCCACCTCTACCTCACCACCGGCAACGGCACAGGTCCCGTCGCCGTCTTCCGCATCCCGGACTGAACCATGCCCACGGTCCTCATCGCAGACGACGAGCCGGTCATCCTCAAGGTGATGGGCCGGTTCCTGGAGAAGAAGGGGCGCACCCTCCTCTTCGCCGAGAGCGCCGACGCCGCCCTGCGGCTCGCCCGCCAGCACGCGCCCATCGACGTGGCGCTCCTGGACAAGAACCTCGGCGACGGCTCGGGGGTGGAGGTGGCCCGCGAGCTCAAGGCGGCCTGGCCCGAGGCGGAGGTGATCCTGATCACCGCGTACGCCTCGCTCCAGTCGGCCATCGAGGCCGTCAAGGTCGGCGCCTACGACTACCTCACCAAGCCCATCGAGGACTTCGAGGCGCTCGACCTCAAGGTGTCGAACGCCGAGGAGAAGGTGCGCCTCGGCCGCGAGCACCGCCGGATGGTGGCGGAGCTGGCGGAGAGCGAGCTCCGCTACCGGCAGATCCTCGAGTCGACGCCGGACGCGCTCCTGGTCTGCGACGCGGAGGGCGGGGCCATCCGGGACGCCAACCCCGCCGCCGCCCTGCTGTTCGGCAGGTGCCTGGACGACCTCCGGGCGCTGACCGCCGGCGAGCTCCTCGCGGAGCCGGGCGCGGCGCCGGCCGGGGTGCCGGACCCCGGGCGCGGAGCCCCCGTCCGGTTCCGGAAGCCCGGCGGCGAGAGCTTCCCGGCCGAGGTTCGGCGCGGGGAGCTCTCGGTCGAGGGGCGGACCTTCGCCACCCTCGCCATCCGCGACGTCAGCGAGCGGGAGCGGCTCGCCGCCGAGCGGCGCGAGGCGGAGGACCGGCTCCGCCGGGCCCAGAAGATGGACGCCCTGGGCAGACTCGCCGGCGGGATCGGCCACGACCTCGGCAACCTCATCGGGGTGGTCACGACCTACGCCGAGCTGCTGCTGGAGTCCTGGTCGGCGCCCAGCCGCGACGACATGGAGGCCCTCCAGTCCGCCGCCGAGCGGGCGGCCCAGCTGGTGCGCCAGATGATGACGATGTGTCGCCACGGCCCGTCCGCCCCCGCGGTGGTGTCGGTGAACGCGGCCGTGGCCGACACCGTCAAGATGCTGCGCCGGACCCTGGGCGAGGGGGTGGAGGTCGCGACCCGCCTCGCGGCCGAGCCCTGGGGCGTGCGCATCGACCCCGTCCAGCTGGGCCAGGTGCTCCTCAACCTGGCGGTGAACGCGCGCGACGCCATGCCGGCGGGGGGCCGTCTGGAGATCGCCACCGAGAACCTGGCCGGCGCAGGGGGCGAACCCGGGCCGGCGGAAAGCGTGCTCCTGTCGGTGTCGGACACCGGCGAGGGGATGACCGAGGACGTCCGCCAGCACGTCTTCGAGCCCTTCTTCACCACCAAGGACCCGGGCAAGGGAACCGGGCTCGGCCTGTCGGTCACCTACGGGATCGTCTCCCAGGCCGGGGGGACCATCTCGGTGGAGTCCGAGCCCGGGAAGGGCACGGTCTTCCGCATCCGGCTGCCGCGGGCCGCCGGCGGCGAGGCCGGCGCCGCCGCGTCCGCCCGGGCGGCCCCGGTGCGCGCGCGGCGGACGGTCCTGGTCGCCGAGGACGAGGACGCGCTCCGGAAGGTGGTGGGGCGCACCCTGGAGCAGCTCGGGCTCGCGGTCCTGGGCGCCAGGACCGGGGAGGAGGCCCTGGCGCTGGCGCAGGGCACGCCCGTCGACGTCCTCCTCGCCGACGTGGTGATGCCGAGGATGTCGGGCCCGGACCTGGCGGCGGCGCTCAGGCGAGACCACGCCGACCTCAAGGTCCTGCTCATGACCGCCTTCCCCGGCGACCCGCGCGCCGTCCGGGCCGCCGAGGCCGGCGAGGCGGTCCTCCACAAGCCGTTCCGCCGTTCGGCGCTGGAGGAGCGGCTGCGGGCGCTCCTGGAGGCCTGAGCTCGGGGCGGAGCCTCGCGCCGCGGCGGCCGGGCTGCCCCGTCAGGCCACCTCGAACAGCCCCGCCGCCCCCTGCCCGCCGCCGATGCACATCGTCACCACGACGTACCTCGCCCTCCGGCGCCTCCCCTCGATGAGCGCGTGGCCCACCAGGCGCGACCCGGACATCCCGTAGGGGTGGCCCACGGCGATGGCGCCGCCGTTCACGTTGAGCCGGTCGTCGGGGATCCCGAGCCGGTCGCGGCAGTGGATCACCTGGACGGCGAAGGCCTCGTTGAGCTCCCAGAGGCCCACGTCCGCCATCTTCACGCCGGCGCGCTCGAGCAGTCGCGGCACCGCGTAGACCGGCCCGACGCCCATCTCGTCGGGCTCGCAGCCGGCCGCGGCGAAGCCGCGGAAGACGCCGAGGGGCCGGAGGCCCCGTCTCGCCGCCAGGGCCCCGTCCATCACCACGCAGGCCGAGGCGCCGTCGGAGAACTGGCTGGCGTTGCCCGCGGCGACGGTGCCGCCGGGGAGCGCCGGCCTGATCCTCGACACCGCCTCGAGCGACGTGTCGGCCCGGATGCCCTCGTCGGCGGAGAGCGTGACCTCCTTCGTGAACATCCGCCCCGACTCCTTGTCGGCGACGCCCATGGTGGTCTGGAAGGGCACGATCTCGTCGGCGAACTTCCCCGCGGCCTGGGCGGCGGCGGCGCGCTGCTGGCTCCGCACGCCGTACTCGTCCTGCCTCTCCCGCGAGATGCCGTAGCGCTTCGCCACCACCTCCGCGGTCTCCAGCATCGACATGAAGACGGCCGGCTTCTTCTCCAGCAGCCAGGGGTCGCGGGCCATGTGGGTGTTCAGCTCCTGCTGCACGCAGGAGATGGACTCGAGGCCGCCCGCCACCAGCACCGGCACCCTGTCGACCATCACCCGGTGCGCCGCCATGGCGATGGTCTGCAGTCCCGAGGAGCAGAAGCGGTTCACGGTGGTGCCGGCGGTGGTCACCGGCAGCCCGGCGCGGAGCGCGACCTTGCGCGCCACGTTGCCGCCGGTGGTGCCCTCGGGGAGGGCGCAGCCCATGAGCACGTCCTCGACCTCGCCGGGCTCGAGGCCCGCCCGCTCCACCGCGGCCCGGACGGCGTGGGCCCCCAGGGTGGCGCCGTGGGTCATGTTGAGCGCCCCCCGCCAGGACTTCGCCAGCCCGGTGCGGGCGGTGGAGACGACGACGGCGTCGGTCATGACGGCCTCCCGGCGGTGGCGAAGGTCTTCCCCTCGTCGGCGAGCCGCTGGAGCAGCGGCGCCGGCTTCCAGAAGTCCGGGGCGCCGTGCCGGTTCCTCCCGAAGCGGGCCATGGCGCGCACCACGTTGTAGAGCCCCACGGCGTCGGCGTGGTGCATGGGTCCGCCGCGGAAGAGCGGGAAGCCGTAGCCGGTGAGGTAGACCATGTCGATGTCGGAGGAGCGCTGGGCGATCCCCTCCTCCAGGATCCTCGCCCCCTCGTTGGCGAGGGCGAAGGCGCAGCGCTCGACGATCTCGTCGTCCGAGATCCTCCGCCGCTCGACCCCGAGCTCCTTGCTGTGGGCGACGACCAGGTCGTCGACGACCGGGTCGGGGATGGCGTCCCGCCGGCCCGCCTCGTACCGGTACCAGCCGGCGCCGGTCTTCTGCCCGAAACGCCCCAGCTCGCAGATGCGGTCCCCGATTCTCGAGTAGACGAAGTCGGGGCGCTCGACGTAGCGCCGCTTGCGGATGGCCCAGCCGATGTCGTTGCCGGCGAGGTCGCTCACCCGGAACGGCCCCATGACCCAGCCCCACCGCTCCAGGGCCCGGTCGAC
>DATBLK010000163.1:0-16759 GCA_036555405.1 Anaeromyxobacteraceae bacterium | reverse complement strand
GAAGTGCGGGGACGATCTCCACCGGAAGGCGAAGGGCTCGTACTGGGTCACCTGGGTCGTTCCGGTGCCCAGGGGCGCCCGGGTCCGCTCCGAGGACGAGCCTCCCATCAGGCGGACGCGGCCCCCGGGCGACGCCAGCACCGACTTCGCGGACCGGAGGCAGGCGGTGGACGAGTTCGACGTGGAGTGGTGGGAGCGCGACCACGCCGTCCAGCACGATCCCGCCGGCAGGCGCCTGCTCGGGGACTACCTCGCCGGCGGCAGGTACGAGGCGTCGCTGCGGCTCGTGGAGCACCCCGCGGTCAAGGACCCCGAGGCCTACAAGCTGTGCTCCTGCGTCCGGCACGACATCGTCGTGCGCCACGACGGCGCCGTGGAGAGGATCCACATCCAGTCCCGGTTCCGCAGCTCTCGCGCCGACGGCAGCGGGGCGGTGGAGTTCCGCCCGAGCCCCCTGGTGATCGAGTTCTCGCGCCCCGGCGAGGTCTGGATCCCGCTCCGGTTCGCCGAGCTGGTGAGCGGAACGTCCGTGACCGTCGACATCTACGTGCCCGACGGGAGGACGCTCGGTCCGGTGCCCGCCGGCTTCACCGCCCTGCTGGGCAAGCAGGCGGACCCCGTCGACGGGACTCCCAGGCAGTGGCTGCGGCTGTCGGCGACCCTCCCGCCCGGGCCGACCCCCGACCTCGCCATCCCGCTGAATTGACCGGCCGTCAGGGTCCCGCCACCTCCCGCCACAGCCGCCGCGCCTCGGCGACGTCGGGGGCGGTGGGGTCCGCCTCGCTCCAGAGCGCCCGGAGCCGCGTCAGGTCGGCGCGCGCCGCGGCCCGGTCGCCGCGGGCCCGGTGGACGCGGGCCCGCACCAGCCAGGCGCGCGGCCAGTAGGCGGCGCGGTAGCCGAGGCCGTCCGGGTGCTGGAAGGAGGGAAGCTCGATGGCCCGCGTGGCCCAGGCCAGCGCCTCCTCGGTGCGGCCGGCGGCGAGCTCCCACTCCGCGAGCGGGAGGTGGAAGCCGTAGTTCGGGTCGAGCGGCGCGCGCACCGACGACGCCTCCCGCCGCGCGTCGTCGTCGCGCCCCTGCGCGTGGGCGCGGGCCATCTTCACGAGATTGGCGGTGTGGCTGCTGCCGAAGCGAAGCGCCTCCCGGTCGAGCTCCTCGGCGAGCTCGAGCCGGCCGGCGGCGAGCGCCGCCTGCTCCACGAACCAGTAGAAGTGGCGCTGGTGCATCAGGGGCTCGCGCGGCGTGCTGAGGAGCGCGCGGCCCCGCTCCACCGGCTCGGCGGCCCACCGGCCCGTCCCCATCGTGAGCCAGAGCGCCCGCTGGCCCAGGGCGCGGGCCTGCTCGATGGCGTCGCCCTGCTCCCGCGCCTCCTCGGCCAGGGCCGCGAGGCGCTCCGCCGCCTCGGCGTAGCGCCCGCGGTGCGCGCTCACCCAGGTGAGCCCGTAGCGGGCCTCCCGGGCCACGGCGGCGTCGGCGGCGCCCGCCAGCGCCCGGAAGTGGCGCTCGGCGGCGGCGAGGTCGCCGGAGAGGAGCGCCACCACGCCCAGCCCCTCGGCCGCCGGCGTCCCCAGCAGCTCCTCGCGCCGTCGGAAGACGGCCTCGGCCTCGGCCGGCCGGCCCAGGGCCAGGAGCGAGTACGCCGCCCAGGCGAAGGAGGCGGGCCGCGGGACGGCCTCGAGGTAGGCGCGCGCGTCCTCGGCCAGCCGCTCCAGGCGACCCTGGCAGAGCTCCGCCTCGAGGAGGAGCTCCCAGGCGAGCCCGGAGCGCGGGTCCGCCTGCGCGGCCCGGCGGGCCCACTCCGCCGCCTTGTCGAAGGCGCGCCCGCCCTCCCGCGACGCCAGCAGGCGCGCCAGGCCGGCGGCCGGCTCGGCGTCGTCGGGCCAGGCGTGGGCCGCCTCCTCGTAGATCCGGCGCGCCTCGTTCACCCGGCCGCCGACGAAGGCGTCGAGCGCCAGGATCGCCGCCTGGCCGCGCGGCGAGGCGCCGGCGAGGTGGGCGCGGGCCCGGGCGATGGAGGCCGCCGCCCCCGGCCTGCCCCCGGCCTGGTCCACGTAGGCGAGGCGGTACCAGGCCATGGCGAAGGACGGCGCCAGCCGGGTGGCGCGCTCGTAGTGCGGGCGGGCGCGCTCCCAGGAGTTGTTCTCCTCGGTCTCGTCGCCCTGCGCGAACAGCGCCTCGCCCTCGGCGAAGGCCGCCCGGGCCGCGGCCTCGTCGCCCGGCGCCGGCTGGCGCTGCAGGAGGAAGGCGGCCAGGGCCACTCCGGCCGCCACTCCCGCCGCGGCGAGGAGCACGGCGCGGCGGCGCTGCAGCGCCCGCTCCACCGCGCCGAGCTCGGCCGCCACCTCCGCGGCGCTCGCCGGGCGCCGCTCCGGCTCCTTCTCGACGAGGCGGGCCACGAGCCGGCGGAGCCGCGCCGGGGCCAGGCGAGGCGGGAGCCGCGGCGCCGGTCCGGCGTCGAGCGCGGCGCTGTGGTCGCGGTCGGCGGCGTAGGGCGGCGAGCCGCCGAGCATCTCGTGGAGCGTGGCGCCGAAGCAGAAGAGGTCGGTGCGGTCGGTCTCGGGCTGGCGGCGCCACTGCTCCGGGGCCATGTAGGCGGGGGTGCCGCCGCTCTGCGCGTCGGCGCGCGCGAAGAGCCGCGCCAGGCCGAAGTCGAGCACCTTGGCGCGGCCGTCGGCGCACAGGAAGACGTTCGAGGGCTTGAGGTCGCGGTGGATGATGCCGGCCCCGTGGGCGTGGGTCAGGGCCTCGGCCACGTCCCGCGCCGCGCGCACCGCCTCGCGGAGCGCCAGCGGCCCTCGCGAGAGCCGCTGGGCCAGGGTCTCCCCGCGGAGGAGCTCGAAGATGAGGTACGGGCCGGCGGGCCCGTTGCCCAGGTCGTGGATCGTCACGATGGCGGGGTGCTGGAGCCGGGCCACCGCCTCGGCCTCGCGGCGCAGCATCTCGTCGCCGCCCGGGGCGAACCGACGCCGCGGCCGGAGCGCCTTGAACGCCACCGCGCGGCCCAGCTCGAGGTCTCGCGCCTCGAAGACCACCCCGAAGCCGCCCCGGCCCAGCTCGCGGACGAGCTCGAACTTCCCCGCCCGGTCTCCGGCGCGAAGGGGCGGGACCGCCGCCTCCTGCCCCAGGGGCGGCGCCTCGGCGCGCGCCAGCTCCTCGATCAGCGCCGAGAGCTGCGTCGGGTCGCGCAGACCCGACCGCTCCGGGCGCTCGACCGGATTGTCCCCGTCCCGAGGCATCGAGTCGCGACCGATCCTACACCGTCCCCCGATTCACCTGTGGTACGGCTCACCGCGCAGGATGGTGAAGGCCCGGTAGAGCTGCTCGGCGAGCACGAGCCGGGCCAGCCGGTGGGCGAGCGTCATCCGCGACAGCGAGAGCCGCTCCTCGGCGCGGGCCAGCACCGCCGCGGAGAGCCCGGCGGCGCCCCCGACGGCGAAGGCGACGTCGCGCCCCCCCTCGAGCCAGGCCCGGAGCCGGCGCGCCAGCTCGACGCTGGTGGGCTCGGACCCGCCCTCGTCGAGGGCCACCAGCCGCTCCCGCTCCCCGAGCCTCGCCAGGATGGCCTCTCCCTCCTCGTCCTTCGCCCGCGGGGTGCCGGCGTGGCGCCGGGCCTCGGGGATCTCCACCACCTCGAAGCGCGCCCAGCGGCAGATGCGCCGCGCGTACTCCTCGACCGCCGGCGCGTAGAGCCCGGAGCGGTCCCGGCCCACCGCCAGCACGCGCATCTTCACGGCTGCTCGCATCGCCGCGGCGCCCAGAAGGCCGCCGCCGGGTCGCGGCGCACGAGGTCGGCCTCGGGCCAGGGGGGCCCGGCGGGGTCCTCGAGGACGCGGCGCCCCGCCTCGTCGAGGACGATGCGCCGGGCGAAGCGGCCCTCGGGCCCGACCCCGTCGACGCGCACCAGCCGCAGCCGGCCGGCGTCGTCGTACCAGTGGTCGACCGTCACCTCGCCGCCCGGAGCCGGGCGCGTGCGGGCCAGGCGCCGGGCCCGGCCCAGGCCGTCGAGCCAGGCGAGCCGGGCGGCGTCGCCGCCCGGGCACGGGTCGAGGCGGCGGCGCGCCTCGTCGAGCCGCCCCTCGTCGCGGCGCCGCTGCAGCTCGGCGACCAGCGCCTCCGCGAAGGCGGCCGCGGGCGCGGGGGCGGCGGCCTCGGCGTGTGCTTCCCCCGCCGCCGGCGAGCGCGCCGCGCCGCGCCGCTGCGCCGCAGGGGCCGGGCCCCGGTCGGCGAGCGGCGCCGCGCCGGCGGGCTCGACCGCCGAGGAGGCCTCGGGCCGGACGGCCGGCGGCGCCGCGCCCGGGCGGCGGACCTCCTCCCTGGCCCCGCCGAACGGCTCCGCGCTGCGTCGCGCCTTCGCCTCCGCGAGCCGGTCCGGCGCCGCGACCGCCTTCGGGGCCGGGCGCGCCCTCGGCTCCGGGCGGGCCGCGAGCCGCTCCCGCTCCGGGCGGGCGGCCGGGGGAGCCGGAGGCGGCGCCGCCGGGGCGGGCGCCCCGGCGGCCGGCGGGGACGCGAGCGGGGCCTCCGCCTCCCGGGCCGGCCGCTCGGAGAGCAGCCGCAGCGAGACGCCGCCCACCGCCACCACCGCGGCGGCGCCCGCGGCGAGGCGAAGCCACGGGAGCAGCGGCCGCGGGGCCCGCGCCCCGGCCGCCTGGCGCGCGGCGGCGAGGAGGACGCCCTCGCCCGGCGGCGCCGGCTCCGGCCCGAGCCGCCGCATGGCCGCGCGCGTCGCCTCCATCCGCTCCCACTCGGCGCGGCAGGCGGCGCAGCCCTCGAGGTGGGCCCGGACCTCGCGGGCGCTCGGCCCGTCGAGCTCCCCGTAGGAGAGCTCCAGCATCCTCTCGCGGGCGGCGTCGCAGGCGTTCACGTCCCGGTGCTCCCCGGCGCCGCGTCCCCGGCGCCGACCCCGAGCTCGGCGAGCGAGCGCCGCAGCCCCTCGAGCGCGTAGCGCATCCTGCTCTTCACGGTCGGCTGGGGCGCGCCGGTGATGGCGGCGATCTCGGCGAAGGGCACTCCGGCGTACTCGCGGAGCACGAAGACCTCCCGCTGCTCCTCGGGCAGGGCGGCGAGCGCCGCCTCGAGCCGCGGCCGGATCTCGGCCGAGGCGGCGCGGCGGTCGGGCCCGGGATCGGGAGCGGCGGCCCCGTCGAGCGGCGGCGGCGCCCCCTCGACCGGCGGATCGGCGAGCGGCACGGCGCGGCGAGTCGCGGCCCGGCGCGCCTCGTCGGCGGCGAGGTTTCGCGCCACCGTGTAGAGCCAGGTGCGGAAGCGGGCCCGCGGCTCCCAGCGCTGCGCCGCGCTCACGGCGCGCAGCCAGGTGTCCTGGAGGACGTCCTCGGCGCGCGGCCGGTCCACGCCGAGCCGCACGAGGAAGGTGAAGAGCGGAGCGCGGTGCCGGCGCACGAGGAGCTCGAAGGCCCCGGCGTCGCCCCTGCGGAAGCGCTCGAACAACCGCTCGTCGCTCTCGTCCCCGGGCACTCCCGCCTCTTCGGGCCCATCCTCTGGAACGCACGGGCGCAGCGGAGGATCTGCCGGAGCCGATCCTAGACGACCGGTCGCGGCTCGGGAACATCCGTCGTCGGGGAGGAGCTCCGGCGATGCCCGCGAGAGGGGCGGAACCCGGCGGGGGCAGCCTCGCGATTCGATATCGGGCGCGGCATTTCGCGATCGTTTTCCCCGTGCGCTAGACTCGACCGCGAAGGCGGATGCGGCCGGCTACCCTCCGACGACTCGGGCCGCGCGCGGTCACCCCAAGGAGCGCCACGGATGCCAGGCCCCTCCAGGAGCACGCCCCCCGAGCCCCAGCGGCCGGGCTTCGGCTCGCGCCGGGTCGAGCTGATCCTCATCGGCGCCGTCTCCGCGCTGGTGGCGGCGGTGGCCGTCTTCGCGATGCGCTCCGCCCGGAGCACCGGCGGCGGCGAGGCGGCCCGGCAGCCCGAGTCGCAGGCGGCGGCCGTCGCGGCGGCGACGGCCGCGGCCCAGATGCCGCTCCCGGCCGTCGGGCTCACCGACTCGGAGGTGGTCTTCGGCATGCCCGGCCCGTTCTCCGGCGCCAACAAGGAGTTCGGCCGCAGCCTGAAGACCGGCGTCGAGGCCGCCTTCGGCGCCGTGAACGCCGCCGGCGGCGTCCACGGCCGGAAGCTGCGCCTGGTGGCGCTCGACGACGGCTACGAGCCGGAGCGGACCCGGGGGGTGATTCGCGAGCTCGTCGAGGAGCGGAAGGTCTTCGGGGTGATGAACGCCTTCGGCACCGCGCCGGCCGCCGTCTCCATCCCCTTCTGCATGGAGCGCAAGGTCCTCTTCTACGCCCCGTACACCGGCGCCCCATTGGCGCGGAAGAACCCGCCCGACCGCTACGTCTTCAACTTCCGCCCGAGCTACCAGGAGGAGACCGCGGCCGCCGTCCGCTACCTCCTCTCGGTGCGCCGCGTGGCGCCGGAGGAGATCGCGGTCTTCGCGCAGGAGGACGCCTTCGGCGACGCCGGCTTCCAGGGGGTGGTCGCTGCCCTGGCGCCCTACAAGCGGGCCGAGTCGCAGATCCTCCGCGTCGGCCACAAGCGCAACAGCGCCGACGTCGACGAGGCGTTCGCCCGCCTCGCCAGGGAGGCGCCGCGCCTGAAGGCCGTGGTGATGATGGCGACCTACAAGGCGGCGGCGCGGTTCGTCGAGAAGGTCCGCGGCGCCGGCCTGGACCTCGTCCTGACGAACCCGTCGGTGGTGGATGCGGCGCAGCTCGCCGACGAGCTCGTTCCCCTCGGGGCCAAGTTCACGAGCGACGTCGTCGTCACCCAGATCGTCCCGCTCCCCACCTCCCATTCCACCGCGGTGATGAAGTACCGCGAGGCGCTGGCGGCCTACGTGCCCGGCGAGCCCCCCGACTTCGTCTCGCTCGAGGCCTACGTCGGCGCCGCCATCCTGGTGGAGGGGCTGCGCCGCGCCGGCCGGGATCTCACCACCGAGAAGCTCGTCGAGGCCCTCGAGGGCATCCAGGGCCTGGACCTGGGCATCGGCACGCCGCTCGGCTTCTCCAAGGCCGACCACCAGGCCTCGCACAAGGTGTGGGGCACGGCGCTCGAGCCGAGCGGGAAGTACCGGCCCATCGAGCTCGACTGACCATGGCCCCGCTCCCCCGCAGCGCCGCCGCCCTGGCCTCTCTGGCCCTCGCCGCCGCCGCCGCGGCGCCGGCGCGGGCCCAGGCGAACGGCGTCACCGACACCGAGGTGGTCTTCGGCATGTGCAGCCCCTTCTCCGGGCCGGCGCGCGAGCTGGGCCGGGGCATGAAGACCGGCATGGAGCTGGCGTTCGCGGTGACGAACGAGCAGGGCGGCGTCCACGGCCGCCGGCTCCGCCTGCTGGCGCTCGACGACGGCTACGAGCCGGAGCGGGCCAAGGAGTGCATGCGGGAGCTGGTCGAGGTGCGCAAGGTCTTCGCCATCGCCGGCAACGTCGGGACGCCGACGGCGGTCGTCTCCGTTCCCTACGCCATCGAGAAGCGCGTCCTCTTCTACGGGGCGTTCACGGGCGCGGCGCTGCTGCGCGAGGACCCGCCGGCGCGCTACGTCTTCAACTACCGGGCCAGCTACGCCGAGGAGACCGCCGCCAGCGTGAAGTACCTGGTGGAGGTGCGGCGCCTGAAGCCCAGCCAGATCGCGGTCTTCGCACAGGAGGACGCCTACGGCGACGCCGGCTACAACGGCGTGGCCCACCAGGTGAGGCGCTACGGCTTCGACAGCTCGAAGATCCTGCGGGTGGGCTACAAGCGGAACACCAGCGACGTGGCCGAGGCGGCGCAGACGGTGCTGAAGGAGCGGGGGCGCGCCCTGGGCATCGTCATGGTGCCCACCTACAAGGCGGCGGCGAAGTTCATCGAGCGGGTGGTGAACGGCGGCTTCAAGCCCATCTTCGCCAGCGTCTCCTTCGTCGGGTCGACGGCCTTCGCCGAGGAGCTGGGCGTCCTGGGCTCGCGGTACGCCGAGGGCGTGATCGTCACGCAGGTCGTGCCCCTCCCCACCTCGAACGCCACCTTCGTCATGCGCTACCGCGACCTCCTGAAGCGCTACTCCGCCGGCGAGGCGCCCGACTTCGTCTCCCTCGAGGGCTACGTGGCCGGGCTCCTCCTCGCCGAGGGGCTGCGCCGCACCGGCCGGGTCCTCGACACCGAGCGGCTCATCGACACCCTCGAGACCATCCGCGGGCTCGACCTGGGGATCGGCGCCGCGCTCAACTTCGGGCCCAGCGAGCACCAGGGCTCGCACAAGGTCTGGGGAACGGTGCTCGACGCCCGGGCGCAGTACCACACCCTGTCGCTGGACTAGCTCAGCCGCGGAGCGCCAGGAGCTCCTCGGGCCCGAGCAGGCGCGCGCCCCGCTTCCGCAGCAGCTCCAGCGCCTCCCCCTGCCGCTCGAAGCGGAAGACCAGCGCCGCCTTCCCGGCCCCGGGGCTCACCGCGAAGGCGTACATGTACTCGACGCTCAGCCCGGCCCCCTCGACGTGCTCCAGGACCGCGGCCAGGCCGCCGGGCCGGTCCTCCACCTCCACGGCGACGACCTCGGTGGCGTTCACCACCATCCCGGCCGCTTCCAGGACCTCCCGCGCCCGCGCCGGGTCGCGGACGATGAGCCGGAGGATGCCGAACTGCGCCGTGTCGGCGAGCGACAGCGTCAGGATGTCGATCCCGGCGGCCGCCAGCGCCTGGCACGGCGCCCGGAGCTGACCCGGCCGGTTCTCGAGGAACAGCGACAGCTGCTGCAGCATCGTCCTTCCCTCCCCCCTCGATCAGATCTTGCGCCGGTCGACGACCCGCCTGGCCTTGCCCTCGGACCGCGCCAGCGATCGCGGCTCGACCAGGGTCACCCGGGCGCGGATGCCGAGGACGTGGTCGACGGCCGCCTCGAGCTTCTTCTGGAGCGCCTCCATGGCGCGCACCCGGTCGGAGAAGACCTCCGGCGTCACCTCCACCTGCACCTCCATCTCGTCGAGCCCGCCCTCGCGGGTGAGCACGATCTGGTAGTGCGGCAGCGTCCCCTCCACCTCGAGCAGGGCGGCCTCCACCTGCGACGGGAAGACGTTCACGCCCCGGATGATGAACATGTCGTCGGAGCGGCGCCCGATGCGGCGGATGCGCCGCAGGGTGCGGCCGCAGGCGCAGGGCTCCGGGTGCAGGGCGGTGATGTCGCGCGTCCGGTAGCGCACCATGGGCATGGCCGCCTTGGAGAGGGTGGTGAGGACCAGCTCCCCCTCGGCGCCGTCGGGCAGCACCTTGCCGGTGTCGGGGTCGATGATCTCCGGGTAGAAGTGGTCCTCGAAGATGTGGGGGCCGTCCTGCCGGTGGCACTCCGCCGCCACGCCCGGGCCGATGATCTCGGAGAGCCCGTAGATGTCGTAGGCCCTGATGCCGCTGTCGGCCTGGATGCGATCCCGCATCGCCGAGCTCCAGGGCTCGGCCCCGAAGACGCCGCACCGGAGCCGGCTCAGGTCGATGCGCATCTCCTTCGCCTTCTCCAGGAGGTGCGTGAAGTAGCTGGGCGTGGAGCAGATGACGGTGACCGCGAAGTCCTGGAGCACCATGAGCTGGCGCTCGGTGTTCCCGCCCGAGATGGGGATGACGGTGGCGCCCAGCGCTTCGGCGCCGTAGTGGGCACCCAGACCTCCGGTGAACAGGCCGTAGCCGTAGGCGTTCTGGACCACGTCGCCCCGGTGCACGCCGCAGGAAGCGAAGGTCCGGACCATGACCTGGGTCCAGACGTCGAGGTCGGCCTGCGTGTAGGCGACGACGATGGGCTTGCCGGTGGTGCCGGAGGATGCGTGGAGCCGGACCACCTCCTCCATGGGGCTCGCGAAGAGCCCGAAGGGATAGGTGTCGCGCAGGTCGGCCTTCACCGTGAAGGGCAGCCGGGCCAGGTCCGGGAGGGCCCTCACGTCGCCGGGGCCCAGCCCCCGGGCCTCCATCCGCTCGCGGAAGAGCCGCTGCCGCTCGAAGGCCCGCTTCACCAGCGCCTGGAGCCGCTGGAGCTGGAGCGCTCGCAGCTGCCCCGGCGGGAGGTAGTCGGGCGCGCTCGCGGGGTGGAATCCGCCGGGCGCGTCGTTCCACTGCGTTCTCACGTCTCGCTCCCTTCCGCCCGCGCGGGCGACTTCGCCTGCCGGTCCCTTCAGCGCGCGGCGCGGGCCGCGGCCTCCCTCCCCATCCGGAAGGCCTTCTCGTTGAGCTCGTGGAGCCGCTCCGGCAGCGCCGCCCGCATGGCCTCGAGCCAGGTCCGCTCGGGGATGTCGAGGTGCCGGGAGAGCGCGCCCAGGAGGGCGACGTTGAGGCTGCGCCGGTTGGGCAGCGACTCCTCGGGGACGAAGTCCGGTCCGATGAGGACGCCACCGGGCCGAAGCACGTCCCGGCTGAGCTCCACCTGGTCGGGCGCCAGGACCACCAGGAAGTCGGCCTCGCCGCGCGGCACCATGGGCGAGCGCACCGCCTCCCCGAAGCGCACGTCGCTCGTCACCGAGCCGCCCCGCTGGCTCATCCCGTGGATCTCCGCCTTCTTCACGTCGTGGCCGGCGCGGCAGGCGGCGTCGGCGAGGATGTCGGAGGCCTTGATGACCCCCTGGCCGCCCACGCCGGCGACCACGACGTTCGTCACCCCCGCCACCTAGGTCACCCCCTCGCAGGCGGCGCAGGCGGCCGAGGCCTTCTCGGCGTTCGCCTTGTCCCATTTGCGGATGTCGGCGGCGGCGAGGACGCAGGGCTTGCGGGCCACGATCAGGGCCAGGTCGCTCGCGGCCAGCCGCTGCCGCAGGAGGCTCTCGAAGCCGGAGGGGTCGGCGACCGGGTCGACGACGTGGACCTCCTTCACGCCGCAGGCGCGGGCGAAGCCCTCGATGGAGAACTTCCCCGCGGCCTCGTGCTCCAGCGTCCGCCCGGTTCCAGGGTGCTCCTGCTGGCCGGTCATGGCGGTGATGCCGTTGTCGAGGACGACGACGACGTGCCCGGTCGGCGGCGGGTTGTAGACCATCTCCACGAGCCCGTTCACCCCGGAGTGGACGAAGGTCGAGTCGCCGATGACCGAGACCACGCGCCGCGCCTGCTCCTCGGGGAGGACGTGCCGCAGGCCGAGCCCCACGCCCAGGGAGGCGCCCATGGCGACGCAGGTGTCCATGGCGCGGTAGGGCTCCATGACGCCCAGCGTGTAGCAGCCGATGTCGCCGGCGACGATGCAGTCGAGCCTCTTCAGCGTGTCGTAGACCGGGTGGTAGGGGCAGGCGTCGCACAGGCGCGGCGGGGTGGCCTGGGGCGGCGGCCCCTCCGGCCCCTCCGCGCCGGAGAGGATGCGGCGCACGCGCTCCACGCTCATCTCGCCGAAGCGGTACATCGCGGGCGCGCCCTCGACCGGGACGCCGCCGGCGCGGAGCTGCTCCACCAGGTAGGGGTCGCCCTCCTCGACCACCAGGCAGCGCTTCACGCTCCCCGCGAAGGCGCGGGCCAGCTCGAGGGGGAGCGGGTGGAGCGTGCCCAGCCGCAGGACGCTGGCGCCGGGCGCGGCCTCGCGCACGTGCTGGTAGGTGATGCCGCAGGTGACGATGCCCAGGGAGGGGTCGCCCCGGGTCCAGAGGTTCAGCGGGCTCGCCTCCGCCCAGCGCTGGATCATCTCCAGCTTGGCGCGGAGCTTGCGGTGCGCCGGCCGGGCGTAGCCGGGGATCATCACCCGGCCCGGGATGTCCCGCTCGAAGGCCGGCGGCCGCGGCGGCCGCAGCTTCCCCTCCCCGCGCCGCTCCACCAGCGACTTCGAGTGGCAGACCCGCGTCGTCATCCGCAGCATCGCCGGCAGGCCGAAGCGCTCGGAGAGCCCCATGGCCTCGAGGAGGACGTCGTAGGCCTCCTGGGAGTCCGAGGGCTCGAGCATGGGCAGCCCGGCGGCCAGGGCGTAGCGGCGGTTGTCCTGCTCGTTCTGCGAGGAGCTCATCCCCGGGTCGTCGGCCGAGACCAGGACCAGGGCCCCGGAGACGCCGGTGTAGGCGGCGGTGAACAGCGGGTCGGCGGCGACGTTGACGCCCACGTGCTTCATCGTCACCAGGACCCGGGCCCCGGCGAAGGCGGCGCCCAGGCCCACCTCCAGCGCCACCTTCTCGTTGGGCGCCCACTGCGCCCGCCCCCCCAGGGCCGACAGGGATTCCAGGATCTCGGTGGACGGGGTCCCCGGGTAGCCGGTCGCCAGGGCCACGCCGGCGTCGAGCGCCGCCAGCGCAACCGCCTCGTCGCCGGAGAGGAGCTTCTTCTCCATGGGGCTGGGCCCTCCTGCGGTCAGGCCCGGGTCGCGGGCTTGGAAGCGGCCGCGCCCGGCACCAGGTTCGCGGGAGCCATGGCCCGGGCGAGCTGCTCGTAGAGGGCGAAGCGCTCGCGCAGCGACCGCTGCGACTCCTCCACCAGCATCTTGTAGCGCTCGGGGTTCGCCTGCTCCACCTGCTTGAAGCGGTTCTCGTGGATCAGGAACTCGGAGAGGGAGATCTTGGGAGCGCCGGAGTCGAGCTTGAGCGGGCTCTCGCCCTGCGCCGCCTTGCGCGGGTCGTAGCGGAAGAGCGGCCAGTAGGCCGAGTCGACCGCCCGCTCCTGCTGCTTGATGGCGTCGCCCATGTCGTAGCCGTGGGCGATGCAGTGGCTGTAGGCGACGATGACCGAGGTGCCGGGGAAGCTGTCGGCCTCCTTCATGGCGTTCACGGTCTGCGCGTCCTTGGCCCCCATGGCGACGCGCGCCACGTAGGCGGTGCCGTAGGTCATCGCCAGCAGGGACAGGTCCTTCTTGGGCGTGGCCTTGCCCGCCATCGCGAACTTCGCCGCCGCGGCCATGGGCGTGGCCTTGGAGGCCTGGCCGCCGGTGTTGGAGTAGACCTCGGTGTCGAGCACCAGGATGTTCACGTCGCGCCCCATGGCGATGACGTGGTCCAGGCCGCCGTAGCCGATGTCATAGGCCCAGCCGTCGCCGCCGACGATCCAGACGCTCTTCTTCACGAGGTAGTCGGCGAGGGTGTCGAGCCAGCGCGCCTCGGCGCCGTCGGCGCCGGCGAGCTTCCGGCGGAGCTGCAGCACCCGCTCGCGCTGGGCCTGGATGCCGGCCTCGGTGGCCTGGTCGGCGCCGAGGAGCTCCTTCACCAGGCCGTCGCCGAGCTTCCCGCCCATGCGCGAGAGGATCTCGCGGGCGTTCTCGCCCATCTTGTCGACGGCCAGGCGGAGGCCGTAGCCGAACTCGGCGTTGTCCTCGAAGAGCGAGTTGGCCCAGGCCGGGCCGCGCCCATCCTTGTTGCAGGTGTAGGGCGTCGTCGGGAGGTTGCCGCCGTAGATCGAGGAGCAGCCGGTGGCGTTGGCGATGATGGCCCGGTCGCCGTAGAGCTGGGTCAGGAGCTTGAGGTAGGGGGTCTCGCCGCAGCCGGAGCAGGCGCCGGAGTACTCGAAGAGCGGCTCCAGGAACTGCGTCCCCTTGGTGTCGAGCTTCACCTTGGCCCGGTCGGCCTCCGGCAGGGCGAGGAAGAACTCGTAGCTCGCCTTCTCGCGCTCGCGGTGGGGCGCGAGCGGCTCCATGTTGATGGCCTTGCGGCCCGGCTGCGTCTTCGACTCCGCCGGGCAGATCTCCACGCACAGGGTGCAGCCGGTGCAGTCCTCCGGCGCCACCTGGATGGTGTACTTCGCCCCCTTCACCTCGGCGGACTTGAAGTCCATGGAGAGGAAGCCCTGCGGCGCGCCGCCGAGGGAGGCGGCCGGGTAGTACTTGGCGCGGATGGCGGCGTGGGGGCAGATGAGCGCGCACTTGTTGCACTGGATGCAGAGCGATCTCTCCCAGATGGGGATCTCGAGCGCGATGGCGCGTTTCTCCCACTGGGCCGTGGAGCTGGGCCAGGTGCCGTCCACCGGGAAGGCGGAGACCGGGAGGAGGTCGCCCTTGCCGGCCAGCATGACCGCCGTGACCCGCTTCACGAAGTCGGGGGCCTTGTCGCTGACGATGGGCGGCATGGGCTTCCCGGTGACCGCCCCGGGCAGCTTCACGGGGTAGAGGTGGGCCAGGGTGTGGTCCACGGCCTCGAAGTTCTTCCGGACCACGTCGGCGCCCTTGCGGCTGTAGGTCTTCTCGATGGTCTCCTTGATCTTGGAGATGGCCTCGTCGCGCGGGAGCACGCCGGAGATGGCGAAGAAGCAGGTCTGCATGATGGTGTTGATGCGCACCCCCATGCCGGTGTCCTTGGCGACCTTGTAGGCGTCGATGACGTAGAGCTTCAGCCCCTTGTCCAGGATCTGCTGCTGCATCTCCGCCGGCAGGTGGTCCCAGATCTCGCCGGGTCCGTGGGGCGCGTTGAGGAGGAAGGTGGCGCCGGGGACGGCGGCCTCGAGCATGTCGTACTTCTCCACGAAGCCGAACTGGTGGCAGGCGACGAAGTTGGCGCGGGAGACGAGGTAGCTGGAGCGGATGGGGCGGGGCCCGAAGCGCAGGTGGCTGACGGTCACCGAGCCGGACTTCTTCGAGTCGTAGACGAAGTAGCCCTGGGCCCACATCGGCGTCTCCTCGCCGATGATCTTGATGGAGTTCTTGTTCGCGCCCACGGTGCCGTCGGCGCCCAGGCCCCAGAACATGGCCCGGACCACGTCGGCCGGCTCGGTGTCGAAGTCCTTGTCCCAGTCGAGCGAGAGCTGGGTGACGTCGTCCTTGATGCCCACGGTGAAGTGGCGCCTGGGGCGCGGCCGGGAGAGCTCGTCGAAGGCGGCCTTGGCCATCGCCGGCGTGAACTCCTTGGAGGAGAGGCCGTAGCGGCCTCCGAGCACGGTGATCTCGTGGTGGAAGCGGTCGATGTGGGCCTGGTGCGCCTCGCGCAGCGCCGTCACCACGTCCTGGTAGAGGGGCTCGCCCAGCGACCCGGGCTCCTTCGTCCGATCGAGCACCGCGATGGCGGTGGTGGTCCGCGGCAGCGCCGCCATGAACTCGCCGAGCGGGAAGGGGCGGAAGAGCCGGACCTTCACCAGCCCCACCTTCTCGCCCTTCGCCACCAGGTGCTCCACCGCCTCGTGCGCCACCTCGGCCGCCGAGCCCATGGCCACCATGACCCGATCGGCCTCGGGGTGGCCGACGTAGTCGAAGAGCCGGTAGCGGCGGCCGGCGACCTTGGCGAACTCGTCCATCGCCTCCTGCACCACCCCGGGCACGGCCTGGTAGAAGAGGTTGCAGGCCTCGCGCGCCTGGAAGAAGGCGTCGGGGTTCTGGGCGGTGCCGCGGACCACCGGCTTCTCCGGCGTCAGCGCCCGGGCCCGGTGGGCCGCCACCAGCTCGTCGGTGACCATCCTTCGCAGGTCGTCGTCGCCGAGCAGCTCGATCTTCGCCACCTCGTGCGAGGTGCGGAAGCCGTCGAAGAAGTGGACGAAGGGCACCCGGCACCGCAGGGTGGCGCGCTGGGCGATGAGGGCGAAGTCGTGCGCTTCCTGCACCGAGCCGGAGCAGAGCATGGCGAAGCCGGTGGGCCGCACCGCCATGACGTCGGAGTGGTCGCCGAAGATCGAGAGGGCGTGGGTCGCGACCGTGCGGGCGGAGACGTGCATGCAGAACGAGGTGAGCTCGCCGGCGATCTTGTACATGTTGGGGATCATGAGCAGCAGGCCCTGCGACGCCGTGAAGGTCGTCGTCAGGGCGCCGGCCTGCAGCGCGCCGTGGACCGCGCCGGCGGCGCCCCCCTCCGACTGCATCTCGGTGACCGAGGGGACGGTGCCCCAGATGTTCTTCTTGCCGCGCGCCGACCACTCGTCGGCCCACTCCCCCATGTTGGACGAGGGGGTGATGGGGTAGATGGCGATGACCTCGTTCACCCGGTGGGCGACCGAGGCCACCGCCTCGTTGCCGTCCATGGTGATCATCTTTCGGCGCGACATGCTGCCTCCGGGACCGCCCGAGGGCGGGTAATCGACTCCGGAAGCCGCAGCGCATCAATTGCGCGGACCCCGGAAAAGCTCCGTGTTTTCGTGCAAGCAGCGGGCCCTGTGGCCCGGGGAAGAACGACCCTCGTCAAGGGCCCGCCAGTCTAGCAGATCGAGCGGGTGGCCCCGCAAGGGGCCCGCCGCGGAGCACCGGCCGGGTGCGCGCCGGCGCGCAAGCGTGGCGCGACGGCGACGCGTCCGGGGGGCCCTCAGCGGCGCCGGTGACTCTCGAGCGGGTTCCGCCAGCGCAGCCCGGGGAAGCGCGCGAAGTCCCGGTCGTTCGAGTGCAGCTCGCACTGGTGCTCGATGGCGAGAGCGGCGAGGTGCGCGTCGGTGGTCAGGCTGCCTGCCGTGCCGAGGCCCTGGAGAAGCCGGGCGAGAACCTCGAGGTGCCGGGGGCCGGGGTCGAGGACCTCGACGTTGGGCCTGTCGAGCCACGACCGCACGTGCGACACCGCCCGCGCCGGGTCGAGGGGCGTCGCCAGGACCGCGGGGTGGGTCATGAGCCGCACGAAGCCGATGCTCACGGCCCAGGGAAGGCCCACGGGCTCGGTGGAGGAAAGCCGCCCCTCCCACCAGCGGCGCGCCGGGGCGTGCTCGGGCGCGCCGCGGGCATAGGCGTGGACGAGGAGGTTGACGTCCGGGAGGATCACCGGCGCCGGCGCCTCGCCGGAACGAGGTCCCGCGCCTCGATCTCGTCGAGGAGCTGGTTCAGCCGGCCCGGGTCGACGCCAGGCCGGAAGCCGCTGGGGTGCGGGGCGACCGCGAACGGCTCCGGCTCGACCGCCCGCTCCTGGGCCGTCAGCCCCCGCCGGAGCGCGTCGTTCAGCGCGA